>NZ_LKKV01000068.1:0-20075 GCF_001902585.1 Streptobacillus notomytis
ACAATACATAAAGGGCTAACGCCCTTTTTTTATTTCAGTAAGACTTGAAAGGGACTTATTTTATTTTAGGATAATTTTGGTATTTGTTGACTATTGGATTTTTTGAGGTAAAATATATTGTTATAAAATTATTAATTTTTATAATTAATAAAACTTTAAAAGGGGATGAAACTATGTATAGTTTTTTACTTTCTATTATGGCACTTTTGCTAGGATATTTTATTTATGGAAAAGTAGTTGATAAGATTTTTGGATCAGATGCTTTTAGATTAACTCCAGTTAAGAGAATGAAAGATGGTGTTGATTATGTAGAGATTGGTTGGGCAAGAGCTTTTTTAATACAATTTCTTAATATAGCAGGAACAGGACCTATATTCGGAGCAGTTGCAGGAGCTTTATGGGGACCAGTAGCTTTTCTTTGGATAGTATTTGGATGTATTTTTGCTGGAGCTGTTCACGATTACTTAATAGGAATGATGTCTGTTAGACAAGATGGAGCGTCAGTTTCAGAAATTGTCGGTGAAAATCTAGGTTTAACAGCTAAACAAATAATGAGAATATTTTCAGTAATATTATTACTACTTGTTGGAGTTGTATTCATAATGAGTCCAGCACAAATTTTAAATGATATTACAGGTATAAGATATGAAATATGGTTAGGATTAATTATAGTTTATTATTTATTTGCTACAATTTTACCCGTTGATAAGGTTATAGGTAAAATATATCCAATATTTGGAATTTCTCTTCTTGTAATGGCTGTAGGAATAGGTGCTGGAATAGTATTAAAAGGTTTTATAATTCCAGAAATAGCTTTTGTAAATATGCATCCAGAAGGAAAATCAATTTTCCCTTATTTATGTGTTTCTATAGCTTGTGGAGCAATTAGTGGATTTCATGCTACACAATCACCTATGATGGCAAGATGTTTAACAACAGAAAAAGAAGGAAGAAGAGTATTTTATGGAGCTATGATAGCTGAGGGTATAATAGCACTTGTATGGGCAGCAGCTGCTATGTCTTTCTTTGGAGGAATAGAAGGATTATCACAGGCTGGATCTGCTGCAGTAGTAGTTAATAAGATATCAATAGGTGTTTTAGGAAAAGTAGGAGGAGCTTTAGCATTATTAGGTGTTGTTGTCTGCCCTATAACTTCTGGAGATACTGCATTTAGAAGTGCAAGACTTACAATAGCAGATTCATTTAATTTTAAACAAGGTCCAATAGTTAATAGATTTATAGTTGTAATACCACTTTTCATATTAGGAATTTCACTTTGTTTTATTCCATTTTCAGTAGTATGGAGATATTTTGGTTGGTCAAATCAAACTCTTGCAACTATAACTCTTTGGGCAGCTGTTAAGTATTTAGCAAATAGAAAAAAGAAATATTGGATAGCTTTAATACCAGCTATATTTATGACAGTTGTTGTTACATCATATATAATTGCAGCACCTGAAGGATTTATTAGGTTCTTTGATGGTGCAAATATTAAATTTGTTGAAAATATATCTGTAATTATTGGAATTATATTCTCAGGAATATGTACTGTAGTATTTTTCATGACTAATAAGAATAAGGATATTAAGAATACATAATTAAATATATTAAGGATTGATTTCTATATTAAGTAGAAGTTAATCCTTTTAATTTTGTAAAAAAATTTTTAAGGAACTATTGACTATTTAATTTCTTGAGGTAGAATATATTGTTAGCAAATTATTAACACTTTATTTTTTTTATTTAGGAGGATATAATGGCAAAAGTTAATGAGATTACAAGAGAATCTTGGATTTTACAAACATTCCCAGAGTGGGGGACTTGGATAAATGAAGAGATTGCTGAAACTGTGGTTAAACCTGGAACAGTTTCAATGTGGTGGTTAGGAAATATGGGAATTTGGATTAAAAGTGAAGGAGGAGCTAATCTTTGTGTAGATTTATGGGTTTCAACAGGTAAAAAAACAAAAACTAATAAATTGATGAAAGCTAAACATCAACATCAAAGAGCTGTTGGATGTGTAGCTTTACAACCAAATTTAAGAACTACACCATGTGTTATAGATCCATTTGGTATAAAGGAATTAGATGCTTTAATTTCAACACATTCTCACAGTGATCATATAGATATAAATGTGGCTGCAGCTGTTTTACAAAATTGCCCTAATACTAAATTTATTGGACCAAAAAGTTGTACAGATATTTGGAAAAAATGGGGAGTACCTGAAGAAAGATTAGTTACAGTTAAACCAGGAGATGAAATAGAAATAAAAGATACTAAGATAAAAATGTTAGAATCTTTTGACAGAACTATGTTATTAACAGTAGATGATGATGTTGTATTAAAAGATAAATTACCACCTGACATGGATGAAATGGCAGTAAATTACTTATTTAAAACACCAGGTGGAAATATATACCATGCAGGAGATTCGCATCATTCTAATTTCTTTGTAAAACATGGAAATGAAAATAAAGTTGATGTTGCATTTGTTGGATATGGAGAAAATCCTAGAGGAATGACGGATAAATTAACTGCTTCTGATGTATTAAGAGTTGCAGAAGGATTAAAAACACAAGTTGTAATACCTATACATCATGACATATGGTCTAACTTTATGGCAGATCCTAAAGAAATTACATTATTATGGAATTATAGAAAGGATAGATTAAAATATAAATTTAAACCATATATATGGCAACCTGGAGGACATTTTGTATTCCCAGATAATAAAGATGATATGGAATATATGTATCCAAGAGGATTTGAAGATGCTTTCACAATAGAACCTGATTTACCGTTTACATCAATATTGTAATATATATATAAGGAGAGATATTTATGGAAATTTTAACTAAAGCTTTGATTTGGTTTGGAAGTAATGTTTTAACAAATCCACCATTTTTTGTGGGATTATTAGTATTCATTGGATATTTATTACTTAAAAAACCATTTTATGAAGCATTTGCAGGGTTTTTAAAAGCAACAGTAGGGTATTTAATTTTAAATGTTGGTGCAGGTGGATTAGTTGTAACATTTAGACCTATACTTGCAGGGTTAAACACTAAATATAATTTGAGCGCTTCTGTTATAGATCCATATTTCGGTTTAAATGCCGTTAATACAGCTTTAGAAACTATAGGATTAACAGCTGCGTGGGTAATGTTTTCATTGCTTATAGGATTTGGAATAAATATTTTATTAGTATTATTAAGAAAATATACTAAAGTTAGAACTTTATTTATTACAGGACATATAATGCAACAACAAGCAACAACAGCAACTTGGTTAATATTTTTCTTATTACCAATGTTTAGAAACTTCTATGGTGCTGCATTAATAGGAATTTTTTCAGGAGTTTATTGGGCAGTAGCTTCTAATCTGTCAGTTGAACCTACTCAAAGATTAACTGGAAATGCAGGATTTGCGATAGGACATCAACAAATGTTTGCAGTATGGTTTGCAGATAGAATTTCACCTAAATTAGGAGACCCTAAAAAAGGTGTTGATGAAATTAAATTACCAAAATGGTTATCAATATTCCATGATGACATAGTTGCAACAGGTACATTAATGATGGTTTTCTTTGGTATAATAATGTATGTATTAGGACCAGAAGTTTTATTAGGAGAAAAATCTGGTGCATATATAACTGGAAGTAAATCATTCTTAATATATGTAGTTGAAACATCTTTAAAATTTGCTGTTTACTTATCAGTATTAAAACAAGGTGTAAGAATGTTTGTTTCAGAATTAACAATATCATTCCAAGGAATTTCAAATACTATAATACCTGGAGCTATACCTGCAGTTGATTGTGCTGCTACATATGGATTTGGATCACAAAATGCGATATTATTTGGGTTCTTATTCGGTGTTTTAGGACAATTTTTAGCAATAGGAGCTTTAATAATTTTAAGATTATTCAATCCTCTTTTAATACCAGTATTAATAGTAACAGGATTTGTTCCAGTATTCTTTGATAATGCAACTATAGCAGTGTTTGCCAATAAACGTGGTGGAGTAAAAGCTGTAGCAATTACAACATTTATTTCAGGTATATTACAAGTTTTATTAGGTGCAGTTGCAGTAATAGTATTTGGATTAATTGGTTTTGGTGGATGGCATGGAAACATAGATCAGTCAACAGTTTGGTTAGCACAAGGTTTATTAATTAAATATCTAGGTTTATCAGGATATATTATAGCAGTAATATCTATGTTAATTATCCCTATATTACAATATAGAAAATGTAAGAATAAAGAGCAATATTATGAAGGAATAGTTGAAGAAGAATAGAAATAAAGATTATATTTCAGAAAAGAGGGAAACATGAAAGTTTTAGCAGTTTGTGGAAGTGGAATGGGAACTAGCATGATTATGAAAATGAAAATGAAAAAGGTTCTTGATAAATTAAAAATAACCGCAGATGTTAGTTCTTGTAGTATTGGAGAAGCAAAATCAGGATTAAATAATTATGATATAGTTATTAGTTCTATTCATATGGTAGGAGAATTAAATGTTAAGGCTCCAACTATATTAATAGGTGTACAAAACATGTTAAATGAAGCTGAACTAGAAGAGAAATTAAAATTAGCTGGAATAGGAGTATAAATGAATATAGTAGATTCATTAAAGGATAATAAATCTATACAATTAGGAAAAAATGTGTCTAATTGGCAAGAAGCGATAGAATTACTTTTTGAACCTTTACTAAAAAATGGAGCAGTTAAACCAGAATATTCTAAGGCTATAATGGAAAGAACTAATGAAATAGGTCCTTTCTATATCATAGGTCCAGGAATAGCTATGCCACATGAAAGGGGAGAAATGGGGGCTATAAAAAATGCCTTTACATTTTTAACTTTAAATGAAGCAATAGAATTTCCAACAGGAGAAATGATAGATATATTAATAGGATTTTCTGCTACAGATTCAGAAACTCATATAGCAGAAGTTATTCCACAAATAGTTACTTTATTTGATGATGAAGAATCTTTTGATAGAATTAGAGATAAAAAAACACCAGAAGAATTGTTAACTTATATAGAAGAAGTTATTAAATAGATTTAGAAAAGAGTTGAAAAATTTGCAATTAGGAATTTATGAAAAGGCTTTGCCTAAGAAATATAGTTTTAAAGAAAAAATAAAACTTGCAAAAGAACTAGGATTTACGTTTATTGAAATTTCTGTGGACGAAAGTGATGAAAGACTTGCTAGACTTGATTGGGATATTAATACAATAAATGAATTAAAATGTGAATTAAATATTAATAATATTAGAATACCTACTATGACCTTTAGTGGTCATAGAAGGTATCCCATGGGTTCTCATTTTGAAGACATTAGAAAAAAATCTATGGAATTAATGGAAAAAGCTATACTTTTAGCAGATAGATTAGGGATTAGAATAGTTCAGTTAGCAGGTTATGATGTTTATTATGAACAAAGCGATGAAATTACTGAAAAATATTTTATAGAAAATTTATCTAAGGCTTTAAAAATGGCTGAGGAGTATAATGTTTGTTTAGCTATAGAAATTATGGATCACCCGTTTATAAACTCAATTACTAAATATATGAAATATTCAAAACTAGTAAATTCACCATACCTTAAAGTTTATCCAGATTTAGGAAATTTAAGTGCTTGGCAAGAAAATGATGTATCAAAAGAATTAGAATTAGGAATGGCTAATAAAGAAATTGTGGCGATACATGTTAAAGATACTCTTGCAGTAACAGAGAATTTTCCGGGAAAATTTAAGGAAGTAGATTTTGGTGCAGGTTGTGTAGATTTTGTTAAATGTTTTGAAAAATTATTCTCTTTAAATTATTCGGGTCCATTTTTAATAGAGATGTGGACTGAAAATTATAGCGATATTGAACAAGGTAATGAAGAGGTTAGAAAAGCAAGAGAGTTTGTTTTAGAGGCTATGAGAAATGGAGGATATTTATGTTAGAAAAATTAAAAGAAGAAGTTTTTAAGGCTAATATAGAATTACCTAAAAGAGGTGTTGTAATCTATACTTGGGGAAATGTTAGTGGAATAGATAGAGAAACTAATCTTATAGTAATTAAACCTAGTGGTGTAGATTATGAAAATATGAAAGTTAGTGATATGGTTGTAGTAGATTTAGATGGAAATGTAGTTGAAGGACATTTAAAACCATCATCAGATACACCAACTCATATAGAATTATATAAGAAATATAAAGAAATAGGAGCTATAGTTCACACTCATTCTAGTCACGCTGTTATGTGGGCTCAAGCAGGGAAAGATATACCAGCTTACGGAACTACGCATGCTGACTATTTTTATGGAAATATACCATGTACTAGAAAAATGTCTGAAAATGAAATAAAAAATAACTATGAAAAAGAAACTGGAAGTGTTATAATAGAAACATTAGAAGAAAGAAATATTAATCCTTTGTATGTTCCTGCAGTTTTAGTACATAGTCATGGACCTTTTACATGGGGTAAAAGTCCAGCTGAAGCAGTTCATAATACTGTAGTGTTAGAACAAGTTGCAAAAATGGCGATAATGACAGAAGTTATTAACCCAGAAGTTAATATAATGCAACAGGAATTGTTAGACAAACATTTTTTAAGAAAACATGGTAAAAATGCGTATTACGGACAAAAGTAATTTAGAATGAGGCTTTATTTTATGTGTGATAAATTTGATATAAAAACGAATCCTAATCTAGTTATAGCATTAGGAGAATATATTAGAAATAAAAGAACTAAAAAATCAATAGGACTTAGAGAAATGGCTGATAAATTAAATATTAGCCCAGCATATCTATCTAATTTGGAATTAGGGAAACATAATATGACAAACCCTTTATTATTAAAAAATATAGCTAAAATACTAGAAATTGATCATTTAAAATTATATAAAATAATAGGGTATACAGATAAAGATAGGCTTGAACTAAGAAATGAGATATGGAATGAGATAATAGAAGATATTTCTGATGAAAAAATCATAGATATCATGCAGGATTTAAGTAAAATGACCTCAAGTCAATTAAAATTAGTCAAACAATACGTTAAGTTAATTATGAAAACTTAATTAAGAAAAGGAATAATATGGAAATAATAAAACAAAGACTAGGTGATTTAGATAGAGCTTACTGTGCAAGTCATTTAAAAACTTCTGAAGGATATAAGATAATAGTTGCAAGTGAAGCCTATGTTGATGAAGGAAGACCATGTTATAGCTATGGAGGTAATGATTTTTCTAAAATAGAAACAATGTGGGAAAATGGTGGTGGATGTATGTCTATTGTTCAAATTCCTGGTAAAGAAAATGAAATTATAGCTATACAAGATTTCTATTTAAAAGAAACTCCAAGTAGATCAAAAATAGTTTGGGGAGTTTATGAAGATGGAAAATGGACTTTTAAAGATATAATAAAAAAAGAATATATGCATAGATTTTCTTTAGCTAAAGTTGATGAAGATGTGTATATAATAATAGCTACTATATCAAATAAAAAAGAACATAAAGAGGATTGGAGAGTTCCAGGATCTATATTTGCAGCTAAATTACCTAAAGATTTAAATGAAAAAATTGAATTACAGGAAATTAAAACAGATTTATATAGAAATCACGGGTTCTATCATGACACTAGAGAAGGTCATAATGAAATATATTTTGGAAGTGATCAAGGTATAGATAAGCTATATATTAATGGAGATATATCTAATTGGAAATTTGAAAGAATATGTGATTTCCCAACAGGAGAAATAGCTGTATCAGATTTAGATGGTGATGGAGTAGATGAAATAATAACTATAGAAGCTTTTCATGGAGATAAGATCAGAATATATAATCAAACTAGTGGAAAATTAGTTAAAGTTTATGAATATGAAAATGAAATAGATTTTGCACATGCTTTAATTGCAACTAAATTTAGAGGAGTAAATACTTTTGTTTGTGGAGTTAGAAGAATAGAATCTGAATTATTCTACATACAATATGTAGATGGTAAATATGTTGCTACTATTATAGAAAAAGGAGTAGGATCTGCTAATTTAGATGCTATTAATTTAGAAGATGAAGATATAGTAATAGCTGCAAATCATAGTAAGAATGAATCGGCTATATATAAGATTAGATAAAAAAATTAAAGGTATAAAGTTAAAGCTTTATACCTTTAGTATTTATAACCCTAAACTTGACACGAAAAATGAAAGAAAGTATAATTAAATCATATAAAATTAAGGAGTTAAAAATAATTGAAAAATGAAAAAGTTATTGTTATTAATATTAAGTTTAGCTTCATTTGCAGATGATACTTTTAAATCCAAAAATAATGTGTTGAAAATTAATTTATCAAAATTTAAGAAAAATAGTAAAAAGAATCAAAAAAACAATATGATAAGAATAATAGGAAAATAAGATATAGATTAGAAACATCTTTATAAGGAGAATATTATCATAAGAGCAAAAAAAGATATACAGGTGGATATTTTTCTTTTATGCCTGAATGGAATATAGATTTAAATAAAAAATTTGATATTAAATTTGGACCAAAGATTACATTTGGTGTTGAAGGTGATAATAAATTATTTAAAAACTATTCAATTTGTAAGTTTATTACTTATTCTATAAATTTAGGATTAGAAGTGGGTAGTGGTAGAAAAATAGGATTTTATTATAATAGAAGTGAAATGGAAATTAATGATGTAGAAAGTTCAAAAATAAATTTTTATACTGATGATACTGTTATGGAAAAGTTATCTTTTGGAGTCAAATTAAATGATAATATTAATATATTGTATTATAGAAGTTTAGGAAAAAGTTATTTTGGAATAGAAGCTGGATATTTATTTTAAATTTAATAATTATAATCTAATATTTTTAACTTTTTTAATGGTAATGTTAAAATAATTAATTAAAGAAAGGAGAATATGATTATAGTTCATTAAATACTATATCATATAACTTATATATGAAAAAATTATTATCATTATCTTTATTTTTAGGATTTATCTCTTTTTCAGTTGATGTATCTTCATTAAAAAATGGAAATTATAAATCAATAATAAAGAAACCAAGATATAAAGTAGAAATATCTTCAGGGGGGGGGTACGATTTAAAATATAAAAAAGGGAAGATTGAGTTATTAGGTTCATTTATACCTGAATGGGAAGTTGAAATTGATAAAAAAATTGGAGTCATTTTTGGACCTAAAATTGTAATAGGTGTTGAATCTAATATAAAGGACTATCTTTTATTATATAACAAGCTTGATAAACATTTAAAACAATATCCTAATTATGTTAATAGTAATGTTAAGCTTAATGCTAATACTAATGTAAGTTCTAAAAGCTTAAAAGAAGCTATAGATATAATAAAGAAAACTATGCCAATAGAATATGAACTTAAATATAGTGTGGTTTTTGGTAGTGAAATAGATATTAATTATAAAATAAAGGAAAATGTAAGGATATATACAAGTGTAGAATCTGGATTAGGAGTAAGATTAGAAGAAAGTTTTATTGCTGACAAAGATATTAATAGAAGTATAGCTAAAAAAAATCCTGAAGTAATTTCCACTTTAAAAATTTCTCTAGGAACAAAAATAGATAATAAATATGATTTTGGTTTTTATGGAGAATATGGAAAAAATATTTTTGGAATAAAATTAGGATATATAATTTAAAATAGATATATGTAGGCATTTTAAATGTCTATTTTTTTATTTAAAAAAAGATTATTGACTATTTAAATTTTCAAGGTATAATATTTTTAAATAAGTGAAACGATTTCTAAAGTATATTTTTACTTTATTTTATTTGGTTATATTTGGTAAACGTTTACTTAATATAACTTTTTATTTAAAATATTATGGTAAACGATTACCAAGAATGAAAGGAATGAATAGATTATGAAAAAAATTGTATGTGTTGATTCTGATGGATGTGTAATGGATACAATGAATTATAAGCATATAGAATGTTTTGGACCACTTGCAGCAGATTTATGGAACATTGAAGAAAGAGAAGAATTTTTAACATTATGGAATAATATCAATCTTTATTCTAAAACTAGAGGAATAAATAGATTTCAGGGATTAAATGAAATATTTAAAATATTTAGTAATAAATATCCTAAGTATTCAAAACTTAATACTGTTGATAATTGGATAAAAAAGACAAGTGAGCTATCTAATAATTCTCTAATTAGAGAAATAGAAATTACAAATTCAGATGAGTTAAAAAAAGTTTTAAATTGGAGTTTAGAAGTTAATAAAAAAATATCTTCTTTAGAGGGTATGGATAAGCCATTTAACATGGTAAAAGAAGCTTTTGAGTCTATGAAAGATAGGGTGAAAATAATAATAGTATCATCTGCAAATAGGGAAGCTATACTTTCTGAATGGAAAAGACATGATTTACTTAAATATGTAGATGTAGTAATGGGTCAGGATATGGGAACTAAAAAAGATTGTATAGGTAAAATATTAGAAGAAGGTATAGATGCAAATGATGTGTTAATGATAGGAGATTCACCTGGAGATATAACTGCGGCAAAAGAGAATAATGTGTATTTTTATCCAATAATATTTGATGATGAAACAAGAAGTTGGAGCAGATTTAAAGATGAGATTTTAGATAAATTTATTAATAATAATTATGAAGATCAGAAATATATTGATGAATACAATATTAAATTATAGGAGGAGGTAGTATGTCAAAATTAGTTAATTTAAGAGAAAAACCATACTGTTTAAATGATGAACAGATTAAATGGGTAGAAGATACTTTATTAAGTATCACAGATGAAGAAAAAATTGGACAATTATTCTTTAACCTATTTTGGTTAGGTAATTTAGGACCTGAAGAATCAAAATATTCAAATGAAGAAATTGTCACTAAGTTTAAGGTTGGTGGTGCAAGGTATCAAGGTGGAAACAAATATGAGGTGATGAACCTTTTAAATAGTCTACAAAAAAATTCTAAAATACCTTTACTTATTGCCGCTAATTGTGATTCAGGTGGTAATGGAGCATGTTCAGATGGAACATATATTGCAACAGCTGCTATGTGTGAGGCAAGTGGAGATTTAGAAGTTTCATATAATGCAGGATATGTAAGCGGTGTAGAAGAAGAGGCATTAGGAATTAATGTTAATTTTGATCCATGTGTAGATATACTTAAAAATTGGAGAAACACTATAGTAAATACAAGAGCTTATGGTAGAGAATCAGATATTGTTATTAATCATACTAATGCTTATCTTAAAGGACTTGATAAAAGTAATATTATTAAATGTATTAAACATTTTCCTGGTGATGGAACAGAAGAAAGGGATCAGCATTTAATTTTAGGAATAAATGAACTTACTGTGGAAGAATGGGAAAGCTCTTTTGGTGAGGTTTATAGAAATCATATTAATAATGGTGTTGAAATGATAATGGCAGGACATATTGCACTTCCACATTATCAAAAATTAATAAATCCAAATCTTGAGGATAAAGATATTTTACCAGCAACCTTATCTAAAGAATTATTAGAAGACTTATTAAAAGATAAATTAAACTTTAATGGTTTAATAATCACTGATGCTTCTCATATGCTAGGAATGACAGCTAGTATGAGAAGAAAAGATTATGTACCTTTATCAATAGCAGCAGGTTGTGACATGTTCTTATTCTTTAATGATATAGATGAAGACTTTAATTACATGTTAGAAGGTTATAGAAATGGGGTAATAACAGAAGAGAGATTAAATGATGCAGTTAGAAGAATATTAGGGTTAAAAGCAAAATTAAATTTACATATTAGACAAAAAGAAAATACTTTATTAAAAGACGAGAAAGGTTTAGATGTAATAGGTTGTGAAAAACATCTTAAAATGCAAAAGGAAGCTGTAGATAAGGGAATTAGTTTAATAAAAAACACTAAATTTGAGTTACCTATTAGACCTGAAACACACAAAAGAATTAGACTATATATACTTGAGGGAGAGAAAAATGGGATATATAGACCTAATGAAAAATTTCAAGAATACTGTGTTAAAAAATTAGAAGAAAAGGGATTTGAAGTAACTATAAATGAGGCAGGAAAGAGAGAAAAAGGTTCTATAGAACAGTACAGAAATGAAGTAGATGCAGCATTAGTTTTTGCAAATATTAAAGGATATGCTGAGGCAAATAATATGAGAATAAAATGGAGTGGACCTATGTCTAATGAAATTCCATGGTATGTACATGAAGTTCCAACAGTAATGGTATCCTTTAATTTCACTAATCATTTACATGACGCTACTATGGTTAAGTGTTATATAAATGCATATGCTGATAATGAGGTAACTATAGATGCATTAATAGAAAAATTAATGGGAAATTCAGAATTTAAAGGTAAATGTTTTAATGAAAATGTATGGGCAGGGCAATGGCAATCTAGATTATAAGGAGGGAAACATGCTATATCCATTATCGACATTAAGTAGGGAAATTATTAATTTAAATGGTATTTGGGACTTTAATTTTGAAAATGATTTAACAAAATACAAAATTAGTGTGCCAGGATCATTTAATGATCAATTTTCTGAATTTGAAAAGAAACACTATGTAGGTAACATGGTTTACAAGAAAAATTTTATTGTATCAAAATATATGTTAGAAAAAAGAATTTATTTAAGATTTGGCTCTGTATCACATATTGCAAAAGTATATGTTAATAATATTTTTGTTGGTGAACATAAAGGCGGTTTTACTCCTTTTGAATTTGAAATTACAGAATTTGTTAAATTAGGAGATAATATTTTAGAAGTGTTAGTTTCAAATATATTAGATAATACTTCACTTCCTGTTGGAAATTATAAATAGCTTAAAGATGAAAATGGTAAGGTAATTAAAAGGAAAGTAGATGAGAATTTTGATTTCTTTAATTATGCAGGAATACATAGACCTGTAAAATTATGGATTAAACCTAAGAATAATATAGAAGATATAACAATTACATATGATGTGTTTGATAAAAATGCAAAAGTGGATGTAAAGGTAGATATTATAGGTGAAGCAAAGGAAATAAGGGTAACTATTCTAGATGAAGAAGATAAGATAGTAGCTAAAGGAAATGATTTAAATATATTAAATGTAAATTTATGGCAGCCTCTAAATGCATATTTATACAAGGTTAAGATAGAGCTTATTAATAAATTAGATGAAGTGGAAGATGTTTATATAGAAGAATTTGGTATAAGAACTGTTGAAGTTAAGAATAATAAATTCTTTATTAATGGAAAATCATTCTATTTTAAAGGTTTTGGTAAACATGAGGATACATATTTGCACGGGAGAGGCTTAGATGATCTTACTAATGTAGTAGATATTAGTAGAATGAAATGGCTAGGAGCTAATTCATTTAGAACATCACATTATCCATATTCTGAGGAAATGATTAGGCTTGCAGATAGGGAAGGATTAGTAATAATAGATGAAACAACAGCTGTAGGATTAATGGAAAATTTTGGATTTAATCTTATGGGAAGTTCAGAAAAGAAAAATATTTGGGAAATTTTAAATACAAAAGAGGCTCATAAACAAGTGATAAAAGAGTTAATTAAAAGAGATAAAAACCATGCTTGTGTGATAATGTGGTCTCTAGCAAATGAACCATCTACTGCTGAAGTTGGAGCATATGAATACTTTGAACCTTTATTTAAGTTAGCAAGGGAATTAGATCCTCAAAATAGACCTTGTACTTTTGCAAATATTATGTTTGCACCAGCTGGTAAATGCCTAGTTTCTAACTTATGTGATGTAATTTGTTTAAATAGATATTATGGTTGGTATGTAGATTTATCTGATTTAGAAATGGCTGAAGTTAATATGAGAAAAGAATTAGAATATTGGCATGAACTATTTCCAGATAAACCAATAATGTTTACAGAATATGGAGCAGATACTATTTCAGGAATGCATGATATAGATATTAGAACACCATTTACAGAAGAATTTCAAGTAGAATATTACAAAATGAGTGAAAGAGTGTTTGATAGTTTAGAATATATTATAGGTGAACAAACATGGAATTTTGCAGATTTTCAAACAAAATTTGGAATATTTAGAGTTCAGGGAAATAAAAAAGGTGTGTTTACAAGAGAAAGAAACCCTAAATTAGTAGCTCATCACTTAAAAAAAGATGGAATAATATACCCGAATTTAATTATAAGTCAAAATAATAGGAGGATAAAATGGAAGAAATAAAATATAACAAAGCTCAGATATGGCAGATAGCTTTATTTTCATTAAATAATACTGCAACTAATATATTTTTTGCATTAACATTTTACTTAGGATATTTTTCAACAGGATTTATGGGAGTTGCGACAGTTTAATTTCAAATGTATTAACAGTAATGAGAATCTTTGACGGTATTACATATCCATTAATAGGATATTTAATAGATAAAACTAATGGAAAATTTGGTAAATTTAGACCATATATGATTATAGGTAATATAATTATGGCAGTTACTATGATACTAATATATATAGTTACACCTAAATTACCATTAATGATAAGATTTCCTTTTTTCTTAATAGTTTACATAATATATATTCTTAGATATACATGTCAAACAGCAGTAACTAAAGCAGGTCAGGCTTGTATCACTAATGATCCTAAACAAAGACCACTATTTTCAAGTTTTGAAGGTGGTTATACATTAGTGTTTCTTTCACTTATTTTACCTTCTTACGTAAATGGATATTTACTTCCTAAGTATAATAGTATGTTTACTTTAGAATTATTTAGAGAATTTGTATTTACATTTATGTTTGCAAGTGCATTGCTAACTATATTATCATTTATAGGAATATATAAAAAGGATAGAATGGAATTTTTTGGTTCAGGTGAAGTCAAATCAAATATTAAATTTAAAGATTATGTGGATATTATAAAAAATAATAGGGCTATACAAACTTTAATAGTAGCAGCATCAACAGATAAAATAGCATTAACTACGGCTGGAAATGCAGCAGTGTGGATAATGGTTCATGGTATTATTATGGGAGATAATACTTTACAATCTAAACTTGCATTAATCACTATAATACCAGCATTTATACTTTTACAATATTTTGCTCAATATTCAAGAAAACTTGGAATTAGAAAAGGTATGATAACTACTGCTTGGGGAGCTATCATAACTTACACGTTATTATTCCTATTATTTAAGTTTGCTGATCCTACAAAAATTAGTGTAAACAATTTATTTGGATTTGAAACTTTAGCCTTTATTATACTTTGGTGTGTAGGTAGAGGATTTATTGGAGCAAGTGGTGGATTAACAATTAATGCCATAGCAGATTGTGCAGATTATGAAATATATAGAACAGGGAAATATGTGCCGGGTATGATGGGAACATTATTCTCGTTTGTAGATAAAATTATATCATCTATTTCTACAACTATAATAGGTTGTGTAATTGCTATTATAGGATATACAAATACTTTCCCTAAAATAGGGGATCCTAATAGCCCACAATTATTTTATGATTCTATGTTCTTATTCTTAGGAATGCCTATACTTGGTTGGATAGCATCAGTTATTGCTTTAAAGTTCTATCCATTGACAGCTGAAAAAATGCAGGAGATACAAAAACATATAAGTGATTTAAAACAACCTAAAAGGTAAACGTTGTACTTTTTTGTTGACAATTTCTATAATAAGTTATAATATTGAAATATAAATATTAGTAAGGAAAGATAATTGAAATTTATGGACGAAAAAGTAACGATTAAAACTATAGCTAAGATTGCAGAAGTATCAACAAAAACAGTATCAAAAGTAATAAATAATCAAAGTGGGGTAAAACTTTCAACAAGAAATAGAGTTTTAGAGATTATGAAAAAATATAATTATAGTATAAACTATAATGCTAAAAGACTTTCTGAAAGTAAATCAAGAAATATAGCTCTTATTACTAACATCTCTAAAAAGCATCCACTTAATAAAAACTATATTATAATGCAATACATTTTAGAAAAAATAAAAGATTATGAAATTATAGTATACAACTCAGTAAAAGATTTACAAGAAAATCCGTATGGTGGAATATCAAAAGGTTATTATGATGGGATAATATTATTAAATCCTAAACATGTTGAAGATATAGAATATGTTAAAAAAAGTAATTTACCTTTTGTTATTTCAGGTATATATGGTAACTACAGTTATGTAGGAACAGATCAATTTCAAAGTGGTATTATTGCAACAGAACATTTAATAGAACAAGATTGTAAAAATATACTCTTTTTATTAGATAATAAAAAAAGTTTTACAGCAATTAAAAAGATACAAGGGTATAAAGAAGCATTGAAAACAAATGGTATTAAATATTTTGAAGAAAATGTTATAGATGGTTTTTCTTCTCCTGAAAGTGTAGAACAATATATTTTAGACCTATATATTAAAAATAAATTGCCAGATGCAATATTACTAGATTCAGATTATCCAGTATTTGGAGCATTAAGAGCATTTACTAAATTAGACATTAAATGTCCAGAAGATATTAAGATAATAACTTTTGGAGACACCTTTATATGTTCTGCACTTACACCATCTATAACGGCAATAAAACAAAATTTTGAATTAATTGCTAAAAAATTATTAGAAATATTAATAGATAAAATAGAAAATGATAAAAAGATAGATAAAAGCTTTGAAATTGCATCAGAGTTAATTATTAGAGAATCCACATTAAAAAAATAGAAAGGATAACATAAAATGAGCTTTATAAATCATGATTTTATGTTACATAATGAGATATCAAAAAAGTTATATAATATTGCAAAAGATAAAAAAATAATAGATTATCATTGTCATTTAGATCCTAAATTAATAGCTGAAGATAAAGAATTTGAAGATATTACTGAAATTTGGTTATCAGGTGATCACTATAAATGGAGAGCTATGAGAGCAAATGGTGTTAGTGAAAATAATATTACTGGTAATGTTAGTAATAAAGAAAAATTTAAAGCATGGGCAAATACTTTAGAAAATACTATAGGAAATCCTTTGTTTCATTGGTCAGCTATGGAACTTAAAAAATATTTTAATATAGATGATTTGTTGACTTTGGAAAACTGGGAAGAAATATGGGAAAAGGCAAATAAAATAATTAAGGAAAATAGATTAAGCCCTAAAAAATTAATAGAGATATCAAATGTAGAATATGTTTGTACAACAGATGGACCACTTGATGATTTAATATATCATGATGAGATAAAAAAAGATGTTAATTTTAATGTTAGGGTAGAGCCTGGGTTTAGACCTGATATGTTCTTTAATATACATAGTAAAACTTTTTTATCATTAGTTAATAAACTTTCTGAAATTACAGGAAGAAAAATTAGTAAATATAGTGAATATATTGAAGCTATGTATGATAGAATAAAATATTTTAATGATAAGGGTTGCACTATATCTGATCATGGAATATCTAAATTGGAATTTAGTAAATATAGCAAAGAAGAAGTAGAGAAGATATTTAATAAAATATTAGAAGATGAAGAGATTACAAGTAGTGAATATAGTAAGTATTTAACATCATTTTTAGTAGATTTATCTAAGAAGTATAAAGAATATGGTTGGGTAATGCAACTTCATTTTGGGGTTATTAGAAATAATGATGTAACATTACTTAATAGTATAGGTTTTGATGCAGGTTCTGATTCAATAATGGATCAGGGAAATGTTGCAGAAAATTTAAACCTTTTAATTTCACTAATGAAAGAGATAGATAGTTTACCTAAGTTTATAGTGTATAATTTAGATCCTAGTCAAAATAACATGGTAGCGTGTAGTTTAGCTAATTTTAGTTCAGGATTTCCTAAGGGATATTTACAATATGGTTCAGGTTGGTGGTTTAATGATACTAAAGAGGGTATGTTAAGACAACTTAAATCATTAGCTGATCAAGGTCTATTAATGAATTTTGTTGGAATGTTGACAGATTCTAGAAGTTTTGTTTCATATATTAGACATGACTATTTTAGAAGAATATTTTGTGAATTTATTGGGGATTTAGTTATTAAAGGTGAAATACCTAATGATGATAAATTATTAAAGAGATTAATAGAAAATATTTCATATAGAAATGCTTTAGAGTATTTTGGATTGGAGTAGAAAATGAAAATGACATTTAGATGGTATGGGAAAGATGATTCTGTAACATTAGAGAATATAAGGCAAATACCAGGGATGACAGGTGTAGTTACAGCTGTATACACTGTTCCAGTAGGTGAAATTTGGCCTATGAAAGATTTACAAGAATTAAAAGAAATGGTAAATAAACATAATCTTGATATGGAAGTTATTGAAAGTATACCTGTTCATGAAGATATTAAGTTAAGAAGGGGTAAATATCAAGAGTATATAGATAATTATAAGGAAAATATTAGAAGATGTGCTAAAGTTGGTGTTAAGACTATTTGCTATAACTTCATGCCAGTATTTGACTGGACTAGAAGTCAGATTGATAAAGTTTTACCTGATGGTTCAAAAGCATTGGTTTACTATAAGTCACAAATAGAAAAACTTGATCCAACAAAACTTGCTCTTCCTGGATGGGATTCATCATATAGCCCAAGTCAAGTAAAAGAATTAATAGAAGCATATCAGAATTTAGGAGAGGAAGGATTGTGGAATAATTTAAGATTATTCTTAGAAGAAATAATTCCTGTTGCAGTTGAATGTGATATATATATGGGTATACATCCAGATGATCCACCTTGGTCAATATTTGGTATACCAAGAATAATTAAAATGAGGCAGACTTAGATAGATTTTTATCTCTTTATGATGTTAAAAATAATGGGCTAACTTTATGCTCAGAATCTCTTGGTTGTGATAGTGAAAATGATTTTGCTTCTATGGTTAAAAAATATGCTGGAATTGGTAGGGTTCCTTTTGCACATCTAAGAAATGTTAAAATTTTAGAGGATGGAAGTTTTGAGGAGTCGGCACATTTATCTAGTGAGGGTTCTCTTGATTTTGCAGCAATAGTTAAAGCATATTATGATGTAGGATTTACAGGATATGTAAGACCAGATCATGGTAGAGAAATATGGGGAGAAAAAGCAAGACCTGGATATGGACTTTATGATAGGGCTTTGGGTGCTACATATATTAATGGATTATGGGAGATGTGTAAAAAAATGAAGGAGAATGATAGCGTTAGATAATAAGGTTGTAGTTATTACAGGAGCAGGTGGAATAATTTGTTCAGAAATGGCTAAGTTTTTATCGAAAAAAGGATGTAAAATTGCCTTGCTTGACTTAAATTTTGAAATGGCTAAAAAAATCTCAGATGAAATAAATAAAAGTGGTGGAAATTCATTAGCTGTCAAATGTAATGTATTAGATATAGAAAGTATAAAGAAAGCAAAAGAAGAAGTTGATAAATATTTTGGAGGTTGTGATATATTAATTAATGGTGCTGGTGGAAATAGTCCTAAGGCAACAACAGAAAATGAATATCATGAATTAAATCTTACAGATGAAACTAAAAGTTTTTTTTCTTTAGAAAAAGAAGGCATAGAATTTTTGTTTAATTTAAATATTCTAGGAACTATATTACCAACTCAAATATTTGCTAAAGGTATGATAGGAAGAAAAGGGGCAAATATTATTAATATTTCAAGTATGAATGCCTACACTCCTTTAACAAAAATACCTGCATATTCAGGAGCAAAAGCAGCTGTAAGTAATTTTACACAATGGGTTGCAGTACATTTTTCTCATGTTGGACTAAGATGTAATGCAATTGCTCCAGGATTTTTAAGAACTATGCAAAATGAAAAATTACTATTTGATGATAAAGGTAATCCAACTAAGAGGACAGAAAAGATTTTAAATAGTACTCCTATGGGAAGGTTTGTGAGACCAGAAGAATTAAACGGGGCTTTAGAATTTTTAGTAGACAGTGATAAATCAAGTGCAGTTACAGGAATATGTATACCTGTAGATTGTGGGTTTTCAGCTTATTCAGGGGTGTAATTATGAATATATTAAAAAAAATTAGTGATGAAAAACTAGTAGCAGTAA
>NZ_LKKV01000069.1:0-8648 GCF_001902585.1 Streptobacillus notomytis
TAGAAGAAAGAAAGATGAATTAATTTAAGTTATATACACTAACAGGTTAGGTTGTAGGTAAATCAGAATTAAAAGATGAACAGATAAAGAGATTAAAAGAGATATTAGAAGAGTTAAATAGAGGATATGGAGATAGGAAGTTGTATATAACAGGATATACAGATAGTACATCAGGAGAGGAATTAAATTTAGAGTTAGGGTTAAGGAGAGCAAATAAGGTATTAGAGAAGTTAATGGAACATGGATTAAAGGTAGAGATAGTAAAGGTAAGTTCAAGTGGCTATAATAATATAGTAGAGACAAACAAGAATAAGAGAGGTAAACAATCAAATAGAAGAGTGGAGATTGAGGTTAGATGATAAGACCCTTAGGGGTCTTTTTTATTTAAAAATAAAAGTTGAACATATTTTACAAAAAAATATATAAAAATTTTCCATACTAAAACAAATTTTGAAGATATACTTTAATAGAATACAAAATATGTAGGAGGAAGATGTATGGTTATTAATGTAAGAAGTGAAATTAACACTTTGAAAAAAGTATTATTACACAGACCAGGTAAAGAATTATTAAATTTAACACCTGATACACTTGAAAGATTACTGTTTGATGATGTACCTTTTTTAAAAGTTGCACAAGCAGAACATGATAGATTTGCTGAGATTTTAAGAGAAAATGGAGTCGAAGTTGTTTATTTAGAAGATTTAGTTGCTGAAACTTTAGATACTTCTCATGAATTAAAAGTTCAATTTTTAAAACAATTTATTGAAGAAGGTGGAGTTCAACTTGAAGTGTATAAAGAAGCGTTATTAAACTTTTTCTTAAGTTACACAAATACTAAAGAAATGGTTCTTAAGACTATGGAAGGTGTTAACATGTCAGAACTTAAAGTTCCGAGAAAAGATCTAGTTAGTTATTTAGATGATCCATCTGAATTAATTTTAGATCCTATGCCTAATCTATACTTTACAAGAGATCCGTTTGCTTCAACACAAAATGGAGTAATCTTAAATAGAATGTATTCAGTAACTAGAAATAGAGAAACTATTTATGCTTACTATATATTCCACTATCATCCAGAATATAAAGGGCAAGTTACTTTCTTCTATGATAGAACTAATCCTTTCCATATAGAAGGAGGAGATGTATTAAATATTAACGATAAAGTATTAGCTATAGGAATTTCACAAAGAACTGAAGCTGCAGCTATAGATTTAGCAGCAAAAACTTTATTATTTGATGAAGCAAATTCTCATATAGAAACAATACTTGCATTTAGAATTGCAGAAAGTAGAGCATGGATGCACTTAGATACAGTATTTACTCAAATAGATCATGATAAATTTAGTGTACATCCTGCAATTTTAGGACCATTAGAAGTATTTGAATTAAAAAGAGATGGAAAAGAAGTTAAAGTTACGCCTAAAGAAGGAAAACTTGAAGATATCTTAGAAGAATATATGGGAATTAAAGTTACATTAATACCTTGTGGTGGTGGAGATAGAATAGCTGCTGAAAGAGAACAATGGAACGATGGATCAAATACTTTATGTATAGCTCCAGGTAAAGTTATAGTTTATGAAAGAAATGATGTAACTAACGATTTATTAAGAAAACATGGTATAAACGTTATTGAGATGCCAAGTGCGGAATTATCAAGAGGACGTGGAGGACCTAGATGTATGTCTATGCCATTAGTAAGAGAAGAAAATTAATTAAATAAATAATGTATAAGAAAAGAAGGAGATTTATATGCCAAAAAATTTACAAGGAAAACACTTTTTAAAATTATTAGATTTCAGTACAGAAGAAGTTAGATACTTAATAGATTTATCTAAAAAATTTAAAGAATTAAAATTAACTCGTACACCACATAGATATTTAGAAGGAAAAAATATAGTATTATTATTTGAAAAAACTTCTACAAGAACAAGATGTGCATTTGAAGTTGCAGGAATGGATTTAGGAATGGGTGTTACTTATCTTGATCCAGGTTCTTCACAAATGGGGAAAAAAGAAAGTATTGCAGATACAGCAAGAGTATTAGGAAGAATGTATGATGGTATTGAATATAGAGGATTTTCTCAAGAAATAGTTGAAGAATTAGCTCATTTTGCAGGAGTTCCTGTATGGAATGGTTTAACTGATATGTTCCATCCAACTCAAATGTTAGCAGATATGTTAACTATTGAAGAACATTTTGGACATTTAAAAGGTTTAAATTTCACATTTATGGGAGACGCTAGAAATAATGTTGCAAATTCATTAATGGTTGCTTGTGCTATGCTTGGATTAAACTTCACAGCATGTGGACCAAAAGAATTAAAACCTGAAGCAGAATTAATTGCTAAATGTGAATCTATAGCTAAAGAAAATGGAGCTACAGTAAGATTTACAGAATCTGTTGAAGAGGGATGTACAAATGCTGATGTAATTTATACAGATATATGGGTATCTATGGGAGAACCAGATTCAGTTTGGGAAGAAAGAATAAAATTATTAAGTCCATACCAAGTTAATAAAAAAGCTATGGGATATGCTAAAGAAGAGGCTATTTTCTTACATTGCTTACCTTCATTCCATGATTTAAAAACTACTATAGGTAAAGAAATTCATGCTAAATTTGGATTACCTGAAATGGAAGTTACAGATGAAGTATTTGAAAGTAGACAATCTAAAGTATTTGATGAAGCAGAAAATAGAATGCATACAATTAAAGCTGTAATGTTTGCTACATTAAAATAGGGGTGGAATATGGGTAAAAGATTAGTTATAGCATTAGGTGGAAACGCCTTAGGAAATAATCCTGAAGAACAATTAGAATTAGTTAGAGGAACAGCCAAAGCAATAGTATCAATGGCAAAAGAAGGATATGAAGTAATAATAGGACATGGAAATGGTCCACAAGTTGGAATGATTAATTTAGCAATGGATTATGCAGCAAATGGTGAAGTAAAAACTCCATATATGCCATTTGCAGAATGTGGAGCGATGAGCCAAGGTTATATAGGTTATCATTTACAACAAGCTATAAGAGAAGAATTAAAATCTCAAAATATAGATAAAGAAGTAGCAACTATAGTTACACAAGTTTTAGTTGATAAAGAAGATAAAGCATTTAAAAATTTAACTAAACCAATAGGAATGTTCTATAGTAAAGAAGTAGCAGAAGAAATAGAAAAAGAAAAAGGATTTACTTTTGTTGAAGATGCTGGACGTGGTTATAGAAGAGTAGTTGCATCGCCAAATCCTGTTAAAATTATAGAATTAAATGTTGTTAAACAATTAATTGAAGCTGGAAATATCGTTATTACCGTTGGTGGTGGAGGTATACCAGTAATAGAAACAGAGACAGGATTAAAAGGTGTAGATGCTGTTATAGATAAAGACAAATCAAGTGCTAAACTTGCAGAGGATCTTAATGCTGATATGTTAGTTATATTAACTGCCGTTGATAAAGTATGTATTAACTTTAATAAACCAAATCAACAAGAATTATCTGAATTAACTGTAGAAGAAGCATTAAAATATATAGAAGAAGGGCATTTTGCTAAAGGTTCTATGTTACCAAAAGTTGAAGCATGTTTAGATTTTGTTAAAAATTCAGGAGGAAATGCTTTAATAACTTCACTTGAAAATGCATCTATAGCACTACAAGGAAAAACAGGAACATTAATTAAAAAATAATAAGAAGAAAAGAGGAAATAGATATGAGTGAAAAAAAAGAACGTAAATCGTTATCGGCTTTCACGATAATATTCATACTATTAATATTAATAGCTCTTGTTACAAGAGTATTGCCTAAATTACCAGAAGATGTTACAGCTGAAATGTTAAAAGAAAATATATCACTTGCAACAGGAGTAAATGGAGCATCATTATCTAATGTATTTATGGCTACTTTTAATGGATTTAAAGATGCTATAGATGTTGCAGTATTCGTATTATTACTTGGTGGTTTTTTAGGTATAGTTACTAAAACTGGAGCATTAGATGCTGGAGTTGGAGCTTTAGTTAAAAAATTAAAAGGTAGAGAATTACTGTTAATTCCTATATTAATGATATTATTTTCTATAGGTGGATCTACTTATGGTATGGCTGAAGAATCTATAGCATTCTATGGTTTAATATCAGCAACTATGGTGGCAGCTGGATTTGATACTATGGTAGCAGCAGCTACAGTTTTACTTGGGGCTGGAGTTGGGGTATTAGGATCAACAGTTAATCCATTTGCAATAGGGGTGGCTTTAGATGCTGCCAAAAGTGCAGGAGCTAATCCTTCAAATGGTACAGTAGTATTATTAGGGATTATACTTTGGATTACAACATTAGTACCTGCTATAATGTATGTAATGAACTATGCTAGAAAAGTTAAAGAAGATAAAGGTTCTATTATTCTTTCTTTACAAGAACAAAAAGCTATGAAAGAACACTTTGGACATGTTGATTTTTCAAATATAGAATTTACTAGAAAACATAAACTTACACTAGGAATATTTGCTTTCTCATTTGTTATTATGATACTTTCATTAATAGTTTGGGCAGAGTATGATATACATATATTTGAAGGTTGGAGTTCATTCTTAACAGGTTCATCACTTGGAGAATGGTATTTTGGTGAGTTATCAATGTGGTTTACTTTCATAGGAATCATTATAGGTATAGTAAATGGATTTAGCGAAAAAGAAATAGTTGATTCATTTATATTCGGAGCAGCAGATATTTTATCAGTAGTGTTAATTATAGCTCTATCAAGAGGGGTTTCAGTGTTAATGTCAGTTACATATTTAGATAAATTTATACTAAATATGGCATCACAGGGATTATCTGGATTATCTGCACTAATATTCGCTCCTGCATCATATTTACTATATATGGTATTATCATTCTTTATTCCGTCTACATCAGGACTTGCTTCAGTGTCTGTTCCTATACTTGCACCATTAACTAAAAATTTAGGATTCAGTGTTGAAGTAATTATCATGATATTCTCAGGAGCTTGTGGATTAATAAATTTAATCACACCAACTTCTGGAGTAGTTATGGGTGGACTTGCAGCAGCAAAAGTTGAATATGGAACATACTTTAAATGGGTATTTAAATTACTAGTAGTGATATTTATACTTAATATAGTAATATTAACGGGTGCAATGATGTTTATATAAATCTCAGTTTCTTATTTATACATTAGGGTCCGAAAGGACCCTTAAATATTTTAGGAGGATAATACTATGAAAAGAATATTATGTTTAGGACTATTACTTTTTTCTATACAATCTTTAGCTTGTACAGGTTTTATTGCAGGACGTGATGTTACTGTTGATGGATCAATGATTTATGCAAGAAATGAAGACCTTAAAGGAGTTAATCCTAAAAAGTTTATGATAGTTGAAGCCAGAAAATATAAATCAGGGGAAATGTTTATAAATCCAGATACAGGATTTAAGTGGGCTTATCCTAAAAATGCATTAAGACATAGTTTAATTCCCGATGCTGATCCTAGCTATGGAGTATTTGGAGAAGCTGGTATTAATGAATTAGGAGTAAGTGTTTCTGCAACAGTTTCAGCAAATGCTAATGATGATATCCTTAAATTAGATCCATATGTTAAAGGAGGGTTAACAGAACCAGATATAGCTTCCCTTGTATTAATGCAGGCTAAAACTGCTAGACATGCAGTAGAAATAATTGCAAATATAATTGAAAAAGTAGGGGCTGGGGAAGGTAATGTTACAGTATTTGCAGATAAGAATGAAATGTGGTATATGGAAATTTATACTGGACATCAATACGCAGCAGTTAAGGTTCCAAATGATGTTTATGCAATAATACCTAATGCTTTTTATTTAGGAAGTTATGATTTTAAAAATAAGGATGTAATTGCTTCTAAAGATATACAAAAATTACCTGAAAGTAATGGACTTTCTAAAACAGTTGATGGTAAATTCCACTTAGCACTTACTTACAGGGAAGTTCATTCTAAGTATAATTATGATAGAATAGCACTTGGGCAAAATCTTTTCTGTCCATTATTACCAGTAGAACATAATGGTGAAATTGCTTATGAACTTTTCAGAAAGCCGGATAAGAAGATTTCTATTAAGGATGTAATGAATTTTTTAAGATATAGATATCAAGGAACAGATTATGATGTAGATACTCTTGATAATAAGGGTAAGATAAGAGCTATAGGAACAGATACTAATTTAGAAGCTCATATATTTCAAATTAGAGAAAATGCACCTACAGTTATGTGGCTTGCTATGGGTACAGTAGAACATTCTGTATTTATACCATATTATGAGTATATAACTAAGATACATAAAAGTTACAGTGTAGATGCAAATAAATTTAATAGAGATTCTATGTATTGGGCGATGAAAGGACTTCATATACTTTCAAGAGAAGATAGAATTAGATATGGTTTAGGTGTAAAAACTTATTGGGATAAGTTAGAAAATGAATTTATTACTATGCTAAAAGAAGAGGATAGGATTATAAATTCCAAAAGAGGTTTAGAAAAGGTTAGATATGCTAATAAACTTGGATTAATGAAAGCAGAAAATGTGAAAAAAGATGCTGATAAAATGTTTGATGAGTTAATGTACTTTAAAGGAAGTATGACAGATATGGCAATTCAAGGTAAAAATAAGAATACTAAATTTGAGTATAAGAAGTAGATTACAATTTTTTATATAATTTACACTACCAAAATTAATAAAAAAGAGATATAATATAGGAAGCAAACTAAGAAGGGTGTGAATTTAAATGAAAAGAAAAATATTATTTTTATCATTATTACTTTCATTATCTGGAATTTCTATATCAGAAACTATTTCAGAAATACAAGGTAAAGGTATGTACTCTAGTTATCAAGACAAAAATGTAACTAAAGTTAGAGGTATAGTAACTGCTTTAAAAAAAACTAGATACAATAATGGTTTTTTTATGCAGTCACAAAGATATGACAGAGATCCGAGAACTTCCGAAGGAATTTATGTAGAAAATAAGAATGGGATTGATGTTAAAGTTGGAGATCTTGTTACTGTTGATGGTCAAGTAAAAGAAATATATTTTACTAAAGTCGATGAAACTCAACCACCTATAACTTCTATACAATCAAAAAGTATAAAAATACTTAAAAGAAATTTAAAAGTTAAACCTTTAGAGCATACAGGTAAGGATATACCTAAAAAAGTTCATAATGGTGATAAAAAAATGCTTGATATAAAGAAAAATGCAATGGATTATTATGAATCACTTGAGGGAGTTTTAATTAAAATAAAAAAACCAGTTATTACAGGATTTAAAGAAAAATATGGAGATATAACAATTATTCCAAGTGATGGAATGTATGCTGGTATTAGAAGTATAAATGGTGGAGTAGTATACAATAACTATGAATTAGAACAAACTCAAAGAATAACTGTAAACACAAATCCATGGAACTTAGTTGAAAAAGGTAAATTTAAAAATAATATTAGTCCAAATCCTGGAGACAGATTTGCTGGAGATATAGAAGGTATAGTATTTTATGAACATGGAGAATACAGATTATATCCAACATCAGCTTTCCCTGGTATAATAGATGGAATGACTAAACCTGATAAAAATAAATACGTATATGATGAACAAATGTTAAACGTTGTTTCATATAATATAGAAAACTTTTCACATGTAGATGCTCCTGAAAGAGTAGATGAACTTGCAAATCAAGTTGCAACTATTTTACAAACACCAGATATTTTAGGATTAATAGAAGTTGGAGATGACGATGGACAAAAAGGAAGTTCAGTAGTTTCTTCAGAAAAAAATATGAGTGCTGTTGTTGCAGCTATAAAAGAAAAAACAGGAATAGATTATGGATTTGTTAGTGTTGACCCGATAGATGGTAAAGATGGTGGTTGGTCAGAAATGCATATACGTAATGTAATATTATACAGAAAAGATAGAATTAACTTACCTTACTATAACCAAGGTGATGCAATGAATGATACTGAGGTTATTAAAGAAGAAGGTAATGTTAAATTAACATATAATCCTGGAAGAATAGGAAATCAGGCTCAAATATGGGAAGAAGTTAGAAAACCTTTAGTAGCTCAATTTGAATTTAATGGTAAGAATATATTTGTAATAGCTAACCATTTAAAATCTAAGAGATCAGACGATAAGGTTTATGGAGTTAATCACCCAGTTATTAGAAAATCAGAAGAAGTAAGAATACCTCAAGCTGAACATATAAATAGTTTTGTAAAAGAAATTTTAAGTAATGATGAAAACGCTACAGTAATAGTACTTGGAGACATGAATGATTTTGAATTTTCTAAAACTATAAAAAGCATTAATGGTGATGAATTGATAGATGTAATATCTGAGTTACCTGAAAATGAAAGATATACTTATGTATATCAAGGTGCTTCTCAAACTCTTGATAATATAATGATAAATAAAAAATATAAAAATAATGTAAATATTGATGTTATTAGAGTAAATTCTGAATTTACTTTAGATCAAGGTTCATTTAGTGATCATGACCCTATATTTATACAATTTAAAGTTGATTAATTAAGCTTATAGATGGTAGTTACTACCATCTATTTTTTTTAATGGGTTTGTTGACAAAAATACAGGGGGGGGGTATAATAAAA
>NZ_LKKV01000070.1:0-41473 GCF_001902585.1 Streptobacillus notomytis
AATGGAAATAACCAATTAACTCCAGTAGATAGTAAAGATGTAATAGTAAACCTAATGCCAAAAGGAAATGGCAATGAACCTATATCTATAGGAAATGTAAAGAGCATTCTAGGAGAAGATGCAACACCAGAAAAAATCAAAGAATTCCTAGAAGATAAAGATGATATATTTAAGAACAATAAAAACAACGTAGCAACAGGGACAGACCTAAAGGCACTAGCAAAGGCAGGAATTAATTTCTCTGGTAATACAGGATCAGGAGAAGAAGTACATAGAAACCTAGGAGAAAAAGTAATCATTAAAGGAGAAGGGACAGATAATAAAGATGACTTTACTAGTGCAAGTGGAAACATACAAGTTAGTTCAGAAAAGAATAGTTCAACACTAACAGTTAAACTATCAGACAAACTAAAAGATATGACATCATTTGAAACTAAGGATATAGATGATAATGGACCTAAGTCTAAGGTTAAATTAGATAAAGATGGTCTAACTTCAACAAATAAAACAGATGATAATAAATATATTGTGTCTAAATTAGGACCTAATGGTGTTGAGATAGGTAAATATGATAATGATCCATCAAATAGTTCTAATGAACAACCGACAAATAGTGCTAAATATACATTAGATGGAACAAAAATAAAAGATGGCAAAGGAGAATCTGATTTAACTTCTACAGGATTAAGCTTAAAGGATAAGGATGGAAATGAAAAAATTAAATTAAGTAATGAAAAAGAACCAACTTTAAGTTTTGCAGGAAATGATGGAAGAATAAAAGGACTTGCAGACCCAGTTGAAGCAAATGATGCAGTTAATAAGAAATATGTTGATAATAAATTAGGAGTAGCCTTAAGTGGGGTAGCAAATGCAGTAGCAATGGCAAACTTACCACAAGTAAGTGCTATAGGTAATCAAAGACATAACATAGCAGGAGCATATGGATACTTTAATGGAGAAAATGCATTTGCATTAGGTTTATCAGGAATAAATGAAAGAGGGAATTTAGTGTATAAAGCAAGTGGATCATTAAATACAAAAGGACATGTAGCATTGGGAGCAGGACTGAGTTATCAATTTGACAACATAGGTTCAAGAAGTAAAGAGATGTTAAAATTACAAAGAAATGGAAACATTAATTTGCTTGATGAGAAAGTGTATGAATTAGATAACGAAGTTAATGCTCTTAAGGAAAGTAATAAAACTCTTGAAGAAAATAATAAAATTTTAGAATCAAGACTTACTGAATTAGAAAAATTAGTAAAAGAATTAATGAAAAAATAGGAATTAAAGAACTATTTCTAATTAAATTAGAGATGGTTCTTTTTTATACATTAAATTAATTTGCAAAGAAAATATTTTGTAAAAACTTTTAATATTCAAAACTGACTTTTTATCAATAAATATTAGGGAGGAAGATAAATATACTTTTATACAACTATTGACTAATTTTAGAGATGAAGGTATACTTTTGTGAATGTCTTGTGAAAAAAATAATTTCTAATTAATAAAGGATATTTTAGTAAATATAAAAAGGAGGTGTATTACATAGTTTAATATTTAGCTGTGTAGGGAGAAAATGAAGAAAAAGAATTTAATTACATTTTTAGCTCTCATTTCTATTTTATCTTATACTAGAGATAATGGAAATAATTTGAAGTCTAATATAAATTTAGGGAGGAATTCAGATTTAAAATTAGAAAAATCAATGGTTGTTGGAATTAATACTCTTACTACTGATAAATCTAGTGTACAAATAGGTAAAGATTCTAAAGCAGAAGAAGATAAAAAGGCTATAGCAATAGGATCTAGTTCCGTATCAAGAGGTACTAATGGAGTAGCTATAGGAAATGAGGCACATGCTGGATCAACTCAAAATCTTAGTAATGATGTTGAAAATACAGTGGCTATAGGAACAAAAGCTAAAGCTACAGCAACTGATGCAATAGCTATAGGAAATGAAGCAAATGCTGGAACAAAATATGGTATAGCCATAGGAACTCAAACTAAAACAGATGGAATAGGTGCAATTTCTTTAGGGTATAAGAGTGAAGCAAATTCAGATTCTATAGGTATAGGTAAAGAAGCAGTAGGTTATGGTAAAAGTGTAGCACTTGGAGAAAACTCGCATTCAAGGGGTCGTAGTGTTGCTATAGGATATAAGGCAGATTCAAATGGAATATATTCATATGGTAATGTAGTTATAGGTAATGAAAGTAGTACATCTGAAAATTTAAGTTTTTCAACAGCAATAGGAAATAAGGCAAAGGTAGAAGAAAACTACTCAACAGCACTTGGTTCAAGTTCTATAGCGAGGAAAAGAAGTGATAGACTTGGCTATGATATGTTTACAAATAAGGTAGTTAGATTAGAAGATCAATTATCAGAAGATAATAAAACTAAATATACAAGTTTAAAAGAAGAAATAAATAGATTAAAAACAGAAAAAGCTGCTCTTAATAAAGACGCCAAGGTTATAATTGATAAAGACTATAACTCAAGAACAGAAGATGAAAAAAACAAGCTATCAGATTTAAATAATAAAATTATAAATAAAAACACAGAAATTAATCAAAAATATACTGAATATTCTAAAATTGTAAATGCATGGGAAGCGACATATGGAGAAGTTTCAATTGGATATGTAGAAAATGGAATAACAAGACAAATAACAGGACTAGCAGCAGGAAAAGAAGATACAGATGCAGTAAATGTAGCTCAATTAAAATCATTACATAAGAAATTTGAAGAAGAAAATAAAACATATTTCCATGTAAATACAGGAACAAACAAAGATACGGGAGATAAAGATAATAATTTAGGTAAAATAGGAGATGCTGCTGGTGCAACTGGAGATGGATCTATAGCGATAGGAATGAAAGCTAAAGCATCTGGTCTTAATAGCATAGCTATTGGTAAATCATCAGCTTCATCAGGAATTAATTCAATAGCAATGGGTATAGATTCTAAAGCTTTTGGTATTACATCAATGGCTTTAGGAGTAGATGCTAAATCATCAGGTATTACATCAATAGCATTAGGATCAAATGCAAATTCATCAGGTTTTGCTTCTATAGCATTAGGACTTAGTTCAACTTCTTCATCTACTCATACTCTAGCATTAGGACAATTATCTAAGGCTAATGTAGAAAAATCAGTAGCATTAGGAGCAGAAAGTGAAACAACAAGAGTAGTTGCAACAAAAGAAGTTGAAATAAATGGAATAAAATACGGGGAATTTGCAGGTAAAATACCTTTTTCAGTATTATCTATAGGGTATAAGGATAGAGAAAGACAATTACAGTATGTAGCAGCAGGACAAATAAGTAAAGAATCAACAGATGCTATAAATGGTTCACAATTATTTGCAACTAATAATGTTTTGTCAGAATTAGCTAATTCATATAAAACTATTTTAGGTGAAAATTCAAATATAATGCAAAATGGTAAACTTACAATAACTAATATTGGAGATACAGGGAAGAATAACATTAATGATGCTATAAAATCATTAGGAGATAAAATAGAAAATATAGATAAAAGAGTAAATAAAATAGAAAATACTGAAATTAAACTAGGTGGGGATAATAATACAATTACAGACGGACAAAAGATAGGAAAGGATATTACAAATAATAATATAAATACAGGAAATCAAAATCAAGGAAAGAGTAATGAAATTAAATTTGATATAGTAAAAAAAGAAAATAGTGAGTACATAGAAACAAAGGCAAGTGGAAATAAAGTAGAGATAGATTTAACAGATAAAGTAAAAGAAGATATAAAAGCAGGAAAAAATGCAAAAGATACGATAGATAATAAAGGACTAAAATTTAAAGGAGATTCTGGAGAAACAAGTATTCAAAAATTAGGAAGTACTCTATCAATAATGGGAGATGAAAATATAAGGACAGAAGCATTAGGAAATAAGTTAGATATAGGCTTAAATAAGAATCTTAAAGTTGATAGTATAGGAATAAATGGAGCAAAATTAGATAGTAATGGAATAGATATGAATAATAAAAGAATAAGTAATGTATTAGACGGAGTAGAAGAAAAAGATACTGTAAATAAAAAACAATTAGATGAATTAGGCAATAATACATTATCGTTAGTTGGGGATAGTGGAAGTACAGAAAATCAAACATTAAATAAATCTGGTGGAATGAAATTTAATATTAAAGGGTCAGAATATATTACAACAAAAGCAAGTGGAAATGTTGTAAATATAGACTTGTCAGATAAGATTAAAGATAGCATAGCAAAAGGAATAGCAGCAAATAGTGGAGTCGCAAATGCGATAGCAATGTCAAATTTAGCACATATAAGTGGAAGAGGACATAACCTGTCAGGTTCATATGGATACTATAACGGAGAACATGCATTTGCAATAGGATTATCAGGAATGAATAATGTAGGTAATTTAGTATATAGAGCAAGTGGATCATTAAATACTAAAGGACATATAGCTTTAGGTGCAGGACTTGGATATCAATTTAAGAGTGTATCAGAAAGTGATAATGAGGTTAAAGTTCTTAAGGAAAATAATAAAATTTTAGAAACTAGGATTCTTGAATTAGAAAAGTTAGTAAAAGAGTTAATGAAAAAATAGGAAATATATTAAGAACTATTTCTATATTTTTTTAATAGCTTCAAAGTATGATAAATATTTAAATACAAAAGTTAATATATATTTTAAAAGAAAATATATATTGACAAAATATCGTGGGGGGGGGGGGTATACTTTTACAGATAAATTGTGAAAAAAATAATTTAAACGGGAGAAAGTGATATGATTAAAAATTTTAAAATAGAAGGTGAATTGAAGAAACGGCTTAAAAGGAAAATAAATATTAGTAAAGGACTTATTATTGCTTTTTTAATAACAGGTGGATTTTTAAGTAATATATCTTATTCAGAGGATTATGAAAAAGATCCAACAGAAAATCAAAAAGGAGTAGATGGAACAGATGGATTTACTCGTGGAAATTCAGCCCAAATAGAATATGATCCTAAAGGTGTACCCAAAATATTGGATAATAAAGTACCAGGGAATACATTAGATACTACAAAAAAAAGAGGGACAGGAGTAGCCCTGGGAGCATTCTCTCATGCAGGACAGGGTGGAGTAGCTTTAGGGAGTCATTCATCAAGTAAAGGGGCAGTATTTGGTGTAGGTATAGGGTTTCAAGCAAGGGCAACAAAAGCATCAGCTATAGCAATAGGAGCAGGAAGTTATGCTGAAGGGTATTATTCACAGGCATATGGAAGAAGTGCAACAGCATTAGGAAATGAATCTATAGCACAAGGGGTAACATCATTAGCAAAAGAAAAAGGTTCAATAGCTATAGGAACAAATGCAACATCAAGTGGAGAAAATGCAATAGCGATAGGATCATCGGCAAGAGAAAGAAATGCACTGTATCAAACAGATCCCAAAAAGAGAGTAGATGCATCAGGAAAGAATTCAGTAGCTTTAGGTCATATAGCACAAGCTTCTGGAGAAAATGCATTATCTTTTGGATACAAAGCTGAATCAACAATGATGGGAGCAATAGCTTTAGGAAGTGAATCAAAGACAACTGTAGATAAAGGAGTAATGGGATATGTACCAAGTGCTGATAAAACTCTTTCAGGAAATGCATGGCAATCAACTCATGCAGCATTAGCAATAGGTAATGGAAGTACAGTTACAAGACAAATAACGGGACTAGCAGCAGGAAAAGAAGATACAGATGCAGTAAATGTGGCTCAATTAAAAGCTTTGGCAACAAAACTAGAAGATGATAAAAAAACATATTTTCATGTTAATACAGGCACTCACAATGGTGGAGATAAAAGTAGTAATTTAGGTAAAATTGGAGAGGCAGCTGGAGCAGAAGGAAAATATTCTATAACAGCTGGAATGAATACTAATGCAAAAGAAGAGGCATCTATTGCAATAGGATATAATTCTAAGAGTTTAAAAAAGCATACAATAGCAGTAGGAATGCATGCTAATTCTGAAGGAGAAGCCTCTATTTCTATAGGATATGGTGCTAAGACTTCAAATAATTATTCAATATCACTTGGTAGATATGCAGAATCAAAAGGAACAGATTCATTATCTATAGGATCTGAAAGTGTTGCAGAAAAAAACTCAGCTATAGCAATAGGAAGAAAAGCTAAGTCAAAAGAGGATAGTTCTATTTCTATTGGTCAAAGTGCTCAAAGTTTTAAAAGTAATTCTATAACATTTGGAACATCTGCTATGACAAATGGAGAAAGTAGTATAGCTGTGGGAACGAATTCTAAATCAGAAGGAGCACATGCAATAGCTATAGGAAAAGAAAGTAGATCAGAAAAATTAGATGCTTTATCAATAGGACATCAAGCTGTTACAACAGCAGAAAGAACGATTGCATTAGGATCATATTCAAAGGCAACAAAAGATTACGGTATAGCTATTGGTTTATGGTCAGAAGCATCAGCAATGAATGCTATATCTATAGGTGGAAATGCTATGTCTAAAGCATCTGGTTCTATTGCAATAGGAGTTAGTTCAAAAGTGGAAGAAGATGCAATAAATGGTATTGCTATAGGTAAAAGTTCAAAAAGTTCAAAAGAACATAGTATAGCTATTGGAACAAATACTGAGGCAAAAGATGATGGAGCAATAGCTTTAGGAGATAATGCAAAAGCAGTTAAAAATGCTATTTCTATAGGTAAAGAAAGTAAATCTTCAGATGAAAATTCTATAGCATTTGGATATAATAGTGAAGCAAAAGGAAAACATTCAATATCTATAGGAGCCTATGCAGTATCAGAAAATACTAATGATATATCTTTAGGATTATACGCAAAAGCAAAAGGTGGAAAATCTATAGCAATAGGACAAAGTTCAGAAGCCTTAAAATCAGACTCTATAGCAATAGGAAGACATTCAAAAGTTACTGTAGATGAATCTGTAGCTATTGGATCAGAAAGTGAAACAAAAACACCTGTGGCATCTTTAAATGTTACAATAGAAAATTTAAAATATGGAAACTTTGCAGCACCAAACGTTTCTCATGTAGTGGCTATAGGATCTAAAAATAAGGAAAGACAATTACAGTATGTTGGAGCAGGGCAAGTAAGTAAAGACTCAACAGATGCAATTAATGGATCACAACTATTTGCAACTAATAATATTTTAGGTAAATTTGCGAATAAAACAAAGAGTATTTTTGGTGGAAATGCAAATTTAGCAGAAAATGGAGAGCTTACTTTTACAAATATAGGTGGAACAAATAAAGATACAATTCATGAGGCAATAAAATCATTAGATGATAAAATAACAAAATCAATAGCTGAATATGGATTTAATGTAATGGCAGGAAAAGAAGGAACAGGAACTTCATCTGGAGAAAATAAAACAAAACTATTAAAAGATGAATTACTAACATTAAAAGCTGGAGATAATTTAAGTATTACACAAGCTGGAAAAGATTTTACATATGCATTAAGTAAAACATTAAAAGATTTAACTAGTGCAGAATTTAATGGCACTTCTGGAGGTAAAGTTAAGATTACTGGAGATGAAATATCTATAAATAATGGTAGTGATAAAGTAAAAATAACTAAAGATGGATTAGATAACGGGGGTAAAGTTTTAAAAAATATTGGTGATGGAAAAAATGACACTGATGCAGTAAATAAGAAACAATTAGATGAAGTTGAGAAAAAAATAGACACTTCTAAAAAAGAATTAGAGAATAAAATAGATGAAAGTAAGAAAGAAATAGAAAAAAATAAGAAAGAAATAGAAAATAAAATAGATGAGACTAAGAAAGAATTAGAGAAAAAGATAGAGGATAATAAAAAAGAAGTAGATAAAAAGATAGATGAAACTAAGAAAGAGTTAGAAGAAAAAATAACAAAAAATGATGAAAAAATAGAAAGTACTAAAAAGGATTTAACAGATAAGATAGACAAAGCAACAAAGACGCTAAAGACAGATATAACAGCAAATTCTGGAGAGGAAGCAAATAAGACTAAAGGTCCAGTAACTTTAACATCTAAAAAATCAAATGAAGGACATAATATTTATGATATTAGTTTATCTACAACACAATTAAAATCAAGTTCTGGAGGTAAAGTAGAAAAATTAAGTGATGAAGATTCTAAAAAGGTAGCAAATGCAGGAGAAGTATCAAAAGCAATAAATGCATTAGGAAATAATAGTATATCATTTGGTGGAGATAGTGGAGAAACAGATAAACAATCATTAAATAAAGATGGAGGATTAAATTTTAAAATTAGTGGTTCAGGATATATAAAAACAGAGGCTAAAGGAAATGAAGTTAAGGTAGATTTAACAGATAAGGCGAAAAAAGATATAGAAAAAGGAATAGCAGCAAATAGTGGAGTAGCAAATGCAATAGCAATGGCAAATTTACCACAGATGAGTGGTATTGGACATAACCTGTCAGGTTCATATGGATACTACAATGGAGAACATGCATTTGCAATAGGATTATCAGGAATGAATGATAGAGCTAATTTAGTATATAGAGCAAGTGGATCATTAAATACTAGAGGACATATATCACTAGGTGCAGGACTTGGATATCAATTTGAGAGTGTAGGAAATAGAAATAAAGAGATGTTAAAATTACAAAGAAATGGAAACATTAATCTACTTGATGAAAAAGTTTATGAATTAGATAAAGAATTCAAAGTTCTTGAAGAAAAAGTTAAAGTTCTTGAAGAAAATAATAAAACTTTAGAAAATAGAATTAATGAATTAGAAAGATTAATGCAAAAAAAATAAGTAGATAAAATATTTGTTAAACTTTATATATATAATGGTGGTAACAAATGAAGGTCTTTAAATAGGAGAATGGTGATTAAAATGAGGATTAATTTCTGTAAAGGAGTTAATTCTTTTTAATTTGTGAAAAAAGCGTACAAATTATATTGACAAAATAATGGAGGGTAGGTATAATATTGAAGTCATTGTTAAAAAAATATCTTTTGAAAATAAAAATATAAATATATATAGGATAAGGAGGGCTATAATACAGTTTAAAAACTAACTATATTATACTAAAAGAATAATGAAAAAAAATAATTTACTCGTAGGATTAGCATTTATTTCTATCATATCTTATGCAGATACTTCTTCATCAAGTACAAATACAACTTTAGGAAATGGGTCAAAGGCAAATGGAGAATCTTCTTTAGCATTAGGTATTAATTCAAATGCAGAAGGGAAACATGATGTTGCAATAGGTACTAATGCTCAAACAAACAAAGGGGGAAATAAGGGTAGTAATGGAGGTGCTGTTGCAATAGGATCTAATTCAAAAGCAGATGGAGATAATGCATTTGCTATAGGAAATGGAGCAATAGCTGAAAAAAGTTCTTCTATGTCTTTTGGGGGTAAAGCTAGTGGTACAGGAGCTACTAATATAGGGTATAGTGGAGAAAGTACTGGAGATAGTGCAGTTAGTATAGGATATTCTGCTAAATCAAAAGAAAGTTATGCTACAGCTATAGGTGGTCAGTCAGAAGCGAGTAAAACACTTTCAACAGCAATAGGTTCAGCTTCTAAAGCTAAAAATCAAAGTTCAACAGCAATAGGAGCAAGCTCTGAGGCAAGCTATGATAATGCAATAGCAATAGGAGCAAGTTCTAAAACAGATTCTAAGGCTACACAAGAAAGTTCTGCCAAAATAGGAGATTTTACTTATTCTGGATTTTCAGGTGAAGCGGGAACTGATGGACATCAAGTTTCAGTTGGAGCCAAAGATAGTGAAAGACAGATTAAAAATGTTGCATCAGGTAAAGTTTCTAAAGATTCAACAGATGCAGTAAATGGGTCACAACTTTTTTCAACTAGTAAAGCTTTAGAAAATTTAGCTAATTCAACTAAAAAAATTCTAGGTGGAAACTCTAAAATAACTAAAACTGGAGATAATATTGCTAATATTGATATGACAAATATAGGTGGAACTGGGAAAAATAATATAGATGATGCAATAAAAGCGGCTATAACTGAGGTAAAATCAGAAAATAATTCTTCAATAATAGTAAAATCAACTACTGGAGCAAATGGTAATAAAGTATATACATTAGATACCAAGATAGATAATAAAACAATATTAAAGGATGGTAGTGGCAATTTAAAGGTTAATGTAGGTACAATTACAAAATCAGAAAATAATGGGAAGATTGAATATAAAACAGATGATAATGAGAAAATAGCTAAAACAGGAGATGTAGTAAATGCAGTAAATGGCATAGGAAATAATAATATATCATTTACTGGAGATAGTGGAAGCACAGAAAAACAAACTTTAAATAAAACAGGAGGTCTAAACTTTAAAATTAGAGGTTCAGAATATATAAGAACAACAGCAAAGGGAAATGAAGTAAGTATAGATATATCAGATAAATTAAAAGAAGATATATCAAAGGTAAATAGTGGAGTAGCAAGTGCAATATCAATGGCAAACTTACCACAGGTAAGTTCATTAGGAGGTCATAGACATAACCTGTCAGGTTCATATGGTTACTATAATGGAGAACATGCCTTTGCATTAGGGTTATCAGGAATAAATGATAAAGCAAATATAGTATATAGGGCAAGTGGATCATTAAATACAAGAGGACATGTATCATTAGGAGCAGGAATAGGATATCAATTTGATAAATTAGAGACAAGAAAAAAAGATATGTTAACATTACATAGAAATGGAAATATAAATATGCTAGATGAGAAAGTATATGAACATGATATAAAAATAAAAGAGTTATTAGATTCAAATGATAAACTTAAAAGAGAATTAACGGATTTAAAGGAATTAATTAAAAGTTTAAGTAATAAAATATTTGCAATTTGATTTAAAGTATGATAAAATTTAAATACCCTGCTTTGTGGTAATCCACTAGGGCTAAATCCAGAGGGAAGGAGAGAAAAAGAAATGACAAATTACGAAATTATGTTTATTCTTTCAACTCAATTAACAGAAGAAGAAAAAAAAGCAAATGTTGAGAAAGTAGAAGCTATCTTAACACATGCTGGAGCAACTGAAGTTAAGACTGAGATAATGGGAGATAGAAAATTAGCATATCCAATTAAGAAAAAAGAAAATGGATACTATGTATTAACTAAATTTGCTATGGACGGAACTCAATTAGCAGAAGTAGAGAATAAATTAAACATATCTGAGTACTTAATGAAATATATGATAGTAAAGTTATAAGGTTAAAATAAATTATTAGGGGGAATATTATGAATTACGTATCATTATTAGGAAGACTTACAAGAGATCCTGAAGTTCAATACACAGGGACAGGAAAAGCTTATTTGAGATTTTCTATTGCAGTTCAAAGAGATAACAATAGAGAAGAGGTTGATTTTATTAACTGTGTTGCTTGGGAAAAAAGAGCAGAAACTATAGGACAATATTTTAAAAAAGGAAGTAGAATACTTGTTACAGGAAAATTATCAGTAAGTAATTATGAAACTAAAGAAGGAGAAAAAAGGACATCTACAGATGTTGTTTTAAATAGCTTTGAGTTCATAGATTCAAAATCTGATTCAAATGGAGGAAATAAAGAATTTACACCAAGTAGATCATATGAAGCTCCAAAAGAAGAGATTCTTGTAGATGAAGAGGATGACTTCCCATTCTAAAAATAGGAGGAAGAAATGAAACCAGTTGCTGAGTTTAAAAAGAGAAAAAGAAGACCAAAAGTTAAATTCAAAATGGAAGATATAGATTATAAAAATGTGGATTTATTGAAAAACTTTATGAACGATAAAGGTAAAATATCTCCATCAAGAGTAACAGGGTTAGATGCTAAGGTTCAAAGAAAAATTGCAAAAGCAATTAAAAGAGCAAGACAAATAGCATTATTACCTTATACAAAAATAGAAAGATAAAAATAATTTGACTAGATGAAAATCTAGTCAATTTTTTTTACATTGCATAAATCTTTAAATAATATATAACTAATAAATGTAGTATTAGAAATAAATATATAGATTTAAATTTAAGTTTTTTAGTTTTGTGTCTAAAAAAATTCATTCCAATAATTGCTCCAAATGGTCCAATTAAGGATAATAAAAGTAATGTTTTTTCTGGAATTCTAACCATATTTTTTATTGCAAGAAATTTATCTATTCCAAAAGATATAAATACCAAAAAATTAACTGTTAATAAAAACATTTAAAATCTCCTTTTATAGAAATATATATAATTTTATCAAAAAAGTATTTAAATTGCAATTTAACGATATTCTAATACTATTCTTTTTTATATTTTCGTGCTAGAATATATTTAAAAAGGAGGATGGTTTAATATGAAAGTATACTTTGATAATGCTGCAACTACAAGAATCTTAGATGAATTTAAAGAAGAATTATTAAATATATATACAACATATTTTGCAAATGCTTCATCTACTCATAGTCTTGGTAAAAAAGCCAGATATATGCTAGAAAAATCAAGGGAAGTAATAGCAAAGGATCTTAATATACCAACAAAAGATATTTTCTTTACCTCAGGCTCTACAGAATCTAATAATATGATACTTAAAGGAGTTGCTTTAAATAAGGGTAAAGGACATATCATTACCTCATCTATAGAACATCTTAGTATATTAAATGTTTGTAAATATCTTGAAGAAAAAGGTTTTGATATAAGCTATATTAAACCAAATAGTAAGGGAATTATTGAAACTGGTGAAATAGAAAAAAATTTAAGAGAAGATACTATACTTGTAAGTATAATGGCAGTTAATAATGAAACTGGAGTTAGAATGCCTGTAGAAGAAATAGGAAATATGTTAAAAGATAAAAATATCTTTTTTCATAGTGATATGACTCAGTTAATATTAAGGGAAAAATTAGATTTATCACTATTTAACATAGATGGTATTTCAGCCTCTTTTCATAAATTTCATGGTGCAAAAGGTAGTGGATTTGCATATATATCATCAAAGTATTTAATAGAAAAACATATACATGGTGGTGAACAGGAAAAGAATAAAAGAGCAGGAACAGAAAATATAAACTCCATAATTTTTTCTACTAAGGTATATGAACATTTATCTAAGAATATAGAAAATAATATTGAGCATGTTAAAGGTTTAAAAGAATATCTATTGAAAAGTTTAGAAAAATTTGGCAATAGGATAATAGTAAATAATAAAAAAAATACTATACCTCATATTATTAATTTACAAATAAGAGGTAAAGAGATAGACTATCTTTTACCTTTATTTGATATGAACGGAGTTTTTTTATCAGGTGGTTCAGCATGTCAAAGTGGGGTAATTAAACCTTCTAATGTTTTAATGGAACAGGGATTAAGTGAAAATGAGGCTAAATCATCTATAAGAATAAGCTTATCTATACAGAATAAAAAAGAGGAAATAGACTATTTTATAAATGTCTTGGAAAATATAATAAAGTAAGGGGTCATAAACATGCTAAGAAGAATACATACAGAATATTCATTACTTGAAGGTGTAGGTAGTGTTGAAGAATACATACAAAAAGCTAAAGAAAATAATGTAAAAGAATTAGCTATTACAGATTTTGGCATGTTTGCAGCTCTTAAATTCTATAATTCTTGTAAAAAGAATAATATATCTCCAATAATAGGTATAGAAATATATTTAAAAGGATTTTTAGATGAGGGAAATACATATACTATTACTTTACTTGCTAAAAATGAAAAAGGGGTAAAAAATATATATAAGCTATCAACAATAAGTTATGAGAGAAAGGAATATGAAAGAAATTACATATTATTAGAAGACTTGTTAGAGCATGGAAAGGATATGTATATATTAAGTGGTGGAGTTAATTCAGAATTAGTTAGTTATGTCTTGAAAAATGATTATAAAAAAGTAAAAAAACTTATGGAAATTATGATGAAAGACATAGATATAATACTAGAAATACCCATGTTTGAAATGTTTGAACATCAAAGATTAATGTTTGATAAATTAGTAGAAGAATTAAATGTTAAAAGTATAGAAGTAAATGAAATATATTATTTAGAAAAAGAAGATAAAATATTACAAAAAATATTTACAGCTATTAAAGAAAATAGAACTTTAAAAACTGTTCAAAATGAAAAAAAACAAGATGGATTACATTTTATTACAACCACGTCAAATATAAGAGAAGAAATATTAAGTGATATAGATATAGTTTTAGATGATAAAAATGTTGAATTCCCTTTAATTAAATTACCAGAAGGATTAAATGAAAAAGAATATATACTTAGCATACTTGAGGAAAAGAAAAAAATAAAATACCCAAATATTACAAAAGAAATACAAGATAGAATAAATTATGAATTAAATGTAATAGATAAAATGGGCTATATTAAATACTTCCTTATAGTCCATGATTTTATTAAATATGCTAAGGAAAATGACATATTTATAGGTCCAGGTAGAGGATCTGCAGCAGGTTCTATTATTTCATATTTATTAGGAATAACAGAACTTGATCCAATAAAATATGGTCTAATTTTTGAAAGATTTTTAAATCCAGAAAGAATATCTATGCCTGATATAGATGTGGATATAGAGCAAGAAAAAAGGATGGATTTAATAGAATATATTAAAAAAACTTATGGTAGTAGAAATGTAAGTCAAATTATTACCTTTTCTACTTTTAAACCAACACTTGCATTAAAAGATTTAGCAAGAGTTTTTGAGATACCTGAAAAAAATATAAGAAAATTATTAGATGAGTCTAAAGAAAAATCTTTAAATGATCTATATGATGGTAAAGAAATTATTAAAACTTTAATAGATTATGCTAAAAGAATAGAAGGTAAGGTAAAAAATAGTTCAACCCATGCAGCTGGGGTTATAATCACTAAGGAAGATATGAGGGAAAATTTACCTTTAATTTATGATAATCATACTAAAGATTATCAAATACAATTTGAGGCAAATGTATTAGAGTCTTTAGGATATCTTAAAATGGATCTTTTAGGTCTTAAAAATTTGAATGTTGTAAAAAATGTAGTTAAAAAAATTGATGAAGATATAGATATATATAATTTACCTGAATGTGAAGAAGCCTTTAATTTATTAAATACTGGAAATACTATGGGGATATTTCAGTGTGAATCAAAGGGTATTACTCAACTTGCTATGAGTTTAAGAATACATTCTTTAGAAGATATAGCTCTTTTACTTGCCTTATATAGACCAGGACCTTTAGAAAGTGGTTTAATTCCTAATTTAATTGTTATGAAGAATAATAAAGAGATTAAAATTAAATATCCAGACCCTATATTAGAAGATATATTATCTTCCACATATGGAGTATTAGTTTATCAGGAACAGGTAATGCAAATAGCACAAAAAATATCAGGGTATAGTTTAGCTAAAGCCGATGAGTTGAGAAAGGCTATAGGGAAGAAAAATGTTGAGTTATTAAAGCAAAATAGAAAAACTTTTATAGAAAATTCTATTATACCTAAAGATAGGGCAGAAGAAATATATGATTTGATAGATAATTTTGGAAATTATGGATTTAATAAAGCCCACGCTATAAGTTATGCAAATATTACTTATCAAACTGCATATTTAAAAGCAAGATATCCAAAGGAATTTTTTGCAAGCCTTTTAACCACAGAACTTAAAGTAGAAAAGAAATTAGTAAATAGTTATGCTGAGATGCTTAAAAGAAATATTGAAATGTATCCACCTAGCATAAATAAATCAACAGCTGAATTTGAAATAGAAGAAAAAGGAGTAAGAATACCTTTAAGTGCTCTTAAGGAAATGTCAGAAAAAACAGCTAGAGAAGTTGTAGAAGAAAGAGAAAAAAATGGCAAATTTAGAGATATTTTTGATTTCATAAGTAGATGTAGATTTTTAAATAAAAGTAATCTTGAAGGATTAATATATTCAGGTGCTTTTGATGAATTTAACATAGATAGAAGAAAATTAATAGTTAATTTACAAGACATTATTAAATGGTCAGATAAAAAAAATAAGTCTCAAACAGATATACATTCTTTACTTTTCCTTAATATGAATATGGAAATAGAAGAATATAAGTGGGTAGAAACTGATAATATGAGTGATGATGATATAATAAAGTTTGAAAAAGAATATGTTAAATTAAGTATGAGAAATACACAAATGTTAAAAAATGAATTAGTATATAATATATTTAAAAGCAATGAATATGTTATAGGTTATATAGAATCTGAAAATAGTAAAATTACTAAGAAAAATGAACTTATGAATATAGCTAATATTTTTACTTTTGAAGGAAGTAATGAATATCTAATATTTCCTAAGAACTATTTAAAAATATCTAAAATAATACGAAAAGGTAATATAATATGTTTTAAGGCAAATAGGATAGATAATAATAAATATAATATATCTGATGCTTTTGAAATAAATGACTTTTCAAAATACAATATTAGTGTAAAAATAAATGAAGATTTTGAATATAAAGAAGAATTGAAAAAATATATATTAGAACATAAAGGATATGACACATTAAACATATATTTTGGAGTAAAAAATCAAAAAAATGTAAAACAAATTAGTTTGAATAAAAAATTCATAGAAAAAATGATAAAATTTCTAGGAAAAGAGAATGTTATACTACAAATAAAAACTTGAATAAAGAATATTCAATTGATATAATAAGGTATAAGTAAAAATAGGAGGACTAATATGAATAATTTTGGTAGAATCGAAATATCTCCAAGTGTAATAAATGATATAGTTTTAGAAAGTGTTTCAGAGGTTGATGGAGTTATATGTATATCTGATAAAACAAGTAAATCAAATGGTATAAATATGTTGAAAAATTTAACTAAGTTAGGAAATGCTAAATTTATAGATGTAGAATTAGGTGAAACAGAATGCGTAATTGATTTAGGTATAGTTGTAGAATTTGGTAAAAATATAGTTGAAGTTGTTAAAGCATTCCAAGAGGTTGTTAAAACTAATGTTGAAAAATTAACAGAAATAAAGGTAAATGAAATAAATGTTAATGTAACTAATATAGTAAAGATAAATAAGGAGGAAAAAAATGTTTAGATTTTTATCAAGTTTAATTAAGGTAATGGTCTTTCTAAGCTTACCAATTTTAGGATTTATGACAATTTCAGATACATTTTTTTATACAGAATATTTTGATGAAGTAATACCATATATAGGATATTTAAGATTTGTTGGATTTTTAGCTATAGGATATTTAGTGATTTTTTTACTATCTTTAATAGAAAGATTATTGAAAAAATCTAAAGTAGTAACATCTAAAGGTAAAAACGGTAAAATAGAAGTAGATTTAAATACTATTAATGAAATATCTAAAGTATTTTTAGAACAAAAACCTTTAATTAAAAATGCTAAAGTAATGTCTTATTCATATTTTTCAAAAATATTAATTAGTGCAAGTGTTGAAACATATAATATTGAAAATTTAAACGATAGATTATCAATTATACAAAATGAATTAAAAGAATATGTAGTTCTTATGACAGGAATAATAGTTAAAGACGTAAGTCTTAAAATTATTAAAATAAATCAAGAAAAGGTATTTGATACACTTACAGTAGAAGATGTAACTTTAAATGAATTAACAGATGAAGAAATAGTTGAAACAACACCAGAATTTTAGAAATGGAGATAGTAATGACCCAAAGGGAAGTAAGAGATGAGATTTTCAAAATATTATTTGAGCATGAAGTAGTAAATTCTGATATTGCAGTAAGAAAAAATGAAGTACTTGAAACTTTAAAAATTAGTAAGGCTAAAAGAGAATTTTTAGAAAACTATTTAGATAATTTTTTATTAAATGAAGCTAAAATAATAGAAAAAGTAAAAGAAAAGATAAAAGGTTGGACTTTTTCAAGATTAGCTAATCCGGAAAAAGTAATACTTAAAATGGCATTTTTTGAAATACTATTTGAAGAAATAGGTTATGAAATAGTTGTAAATGAAGCTGTAGAATTATCTAAAATATATGGTGATGAAAAGACTAAAACTTTCATAAATGGTATTTTAGCAGATTTAATTAAAGATATAGATAAGTAGTAAATATATACATTTTAGGTAGTAAGACAAAATTACTGACTGTTTTTTTAGATTATAAAAAAACAATTGACAAAATATGTCGGGGGGGGGGATAATGTCACTAAAAAATTTTAGGAGTAAAATAAAAAATGAAAAAATTATTAATGATACCATTATTAGGTATAATCTCACTTTCTTTAAATATTTTGGGGCCCAAATACAGACTTGAAATGGGACTGGGTGGAAAAGTTGCAGTTGATTCAACGTTTTCAAATGAAGGAAATGAAAAAGCAACAGAACCTAATGGAACAAAGGTTACACATTATTATGGTGGAGAAAGTAAAGGATTTATTGAATTTTCTTCTGATTGGAAATTGAAAATTAATGAAAAATGTGATATTAATTTTGGTCCAAGAATTAAATTACTTAATATATCACATATAGCAAAAAATATCTTCTTTTTTTTAGGAATTACTGCAGGTGCTGGTTTTGAGTTTAATTATAATATAATAGAAAATGTTAAGTTTTATACAGGTATAGATGGTTTAATAGGAATGGGAACATTTATGAACTTAAATAATAGTAGTAGTAAAGATGCTGAAAGTAAAAAAATAAGTGTAATTTATGATTTTATACCTGAAAGTAATGTTACTGTAGGAACTAAAATAAATGATAAATATAATGTAGGGCTTTTTGTAGATATATTACAAGGATATTTTGGATTAAAAGCAGGTTATACATTTTAAAATGGGCGATAAACAATATTTACGCCCATTTTATTTTTTAATATTTACTATTTTTTTAGTATCCATATATAGACACTTATCACATATTTTATTTATTATATCTTTTTCATGGCTTATTATAATCAAACCTAAATTTCTTTTTTTAATAATATCTATGAAATTTTTCCATATAAATTCTTGTGTTACACCATCTAACATGGTTGTCATTTCATCAGCTATTAAATACTTAGTTTTTGGATTAAATGCCCGTATAATAGAAAATCTCTGTAATTCTCCTCCTGATAGTTCTATAGGATATCTATTTAACCATTCTTCTTTAATACCAAAAAGCTCTAATAATTCTTTATCAGGTGTATAACTTTCATTAAGAATATCTCTCATTTTCCATAATGGATTCATTATTTTTTCAGGATGTTGATAAATTAATTGAACTTCTCTAAAAGAATTTTCTTGATGAACTTTATCATCTATAATGACTTCACCACATATGGGATTTTGAAAATCAGCTAATACCTTTGCTAAACTTGATTTACCACAGCCACTATAACCAAAAATTCCAAGAATTTCACCTTGAGCAAGCTCAAAATTTAAATCTTTAAATATCCATTCATCTTTTTCATAATAAAAACCTAAATTTTTAACCTTTAATGACATTATCTAACCTCCAAAAATTTATTTTGAGGTAATGAATTCCATAAGTTTTTTGAATATTTTTCTTTTAAATTTTCACCATTACCACTAAAAAATGTACTTGGAACGGTTTCTATTGTTTTACCGTCCTTAAAAACAGTAATTCTATCTGCTATTTTTATTGCAGAAAATATATTATGTGTAATAAGTATTACACTAATTCCAGCATCTGCAAAATCTCTTAATTGTTCTAAAACTTTATCTAATATACTTTTATGTATACCTGGAGTTGGTTCATCTGCAATAATAAGTTCAGTATTTGGTTTTATACTTGTTGCAAATAGAACCTTTCTTAACATTCCACCAGATAATTGATATGGATATAGTTCTATTTCATTTTCTTTTAGTTCAAATTTATCAAATATTTCTTTTTGTAGTTTTATTTTTTCTTCTTTTTTCATATTTTTTAGTCCAATTTTTATTTGATCTTTAACCTTTAGTGAGGGATCTAAAAAATTTACTGATTGAGGAATAAAAACAATGCTTTCTCCTCTATATTTTTTTATCTTTTCCTTATTTAAAGGTTCATTTTTATATGAAAGATTTCCGTTTATAGTGGCATTAGGAGGTAATATATCCATAATAGTGTGAGCTAATAGACTTTTTCCTGATCCACTTGCACCAACGATAGCTAGTATTTCACCTTTTTTAACTTCTATATTTAAATCTTTAATTGGTGTAGAAATAAATCTTTTTAATCCTCTACCATACTGTTCAAAAGAAATAGATAAATTTTCTATCTTTAACAATGTGTCTTTCATGTACCCTCCTATTATAAATATCTTGTTTGAGGATTATTTAAAATCCTTAATGATCCACCTATATTATCAAAACATTTTACTAATAATATTAATGAAATTCCAGGTAGAACAACTAACCACCAATTACCTAATGAAATGTGCTTAGCTGCTTCTGATAGAATTATTCCAATAGATGGTTTTTGAACAGATAGACCAAAGCCTAAAAATGTCATAGATGCTTCATGCAATATTATATGTGGGAATAATAGTACAAAACCTATGAAAATTTGAGGGAATATTATAGGTAAAATATGTTTTTTTATAACGAACCATTTACTTTTCCCCATATTTTTTGAAAGTAAAATATATTCAGAATTTTTAATACTATAAACTTCATTTCTTATCACTCTTGTTAATGCAGGCCAGTGAGTTATTGCAGTAGCAATAATAATTCCTTTAGCTCCTTTTCCAACAGAAAAAGAAATTAAAATCATGAAAATAATATGAGGCATTCCTATGAATAAATCAACAATCCACATTATTATTAAATCTATTTTTTTATTACTTGTAGCCGATATTATTCCCAGTATAACAGATATACTTACACCTATTGTTGCACCTAATACTCCTATTAATAAAGAAAAGTTTAAACCTTTTATAGTTCTTACAAACATGTTTCTTCCTAAAGAATCTGTTCCAAATATGAAATCCCATGATGGAGGTAAATTTCTTATAACATGATTTGTTTTTAATCCTTCATCGTCTAAGGCTATATTTAGTATTAATATAAGACTAATTATAAACATAGAAAATGCGATTGACATAATTACTCTTATTCTTGCATCTAATTTCATTTTACCTCCTTAAATTTGGCATTAAAATTTTATTTAATATATCAGATAGCATATTACCTAAAAATACAAATACTGCTCCAATAATAACAATAGCTAAAAGAAGAGGGCTGTCTCCTTTTAATCCAGCCAATGTTAATGTAGAACCAAGCCCAGAGTATGAGAACACTTGCTCAGCTAATACAGAACCACCGAATAATTCTCCAAAGTATGAAAAATGTAGTGTTATTGCTGGTGTAATCGCATTTTTTATGCAATGATTTTTAAATATTTCAAAATTACTTTCTCCCCTTGCCTTTGCAAAAGTTACATATTCACTGTTTAATACATCTATCATTTTTTCTCTTGTATGTAACGTAACGTTTGCAATTCCAAGTATACTTAATGTAAATGCTGGAAGTATTAAATGCCGTATTTTTTCAACAAAAGAAACATCAGCACTTACAACTCCTATTGGAGAAGATAGACCTATTGGGAACCATTTTAATTGTGCAGAGAATATAAGTAAAAATATAAGCCCCATCCAAAAAGTAGGGACACTTGCTTGTATAAATGAAAATAATTTTATCATTTTATCAAATATTTTACCTAATTTAAATGCAGAAAGAGCACCTAAAATAAAGCCTATAATCCCTGATAAAATCCATGATATACCCATTAGAGCAAATGAAGCCATAGCTCTATTACTAACAATTTCTATAACAGGCCTATTATATATTAATGAATTTCCCCAATTTCCTGTTATAAAGTTTTTAAGCCATATAAAATATTGAGTAAATATAGATTTATTTAAACCATAATATTCAGCAATTTTATCATATTGTTCTTTTGTTAAACTTACATCATAATCAACACTTGCTAAAACAGGATCTACTGGTGAATATTTAAGTAAAACAAAAGAAAAAGTAGAAACTCCAAAAAGTAAAAGTATTAAACGTAAAAGTTTTTTTAAAATAAAAACCATATATTTTTTATTCATTTTATTTTCTCCTTGAAAAAGTTGATTTATCTTAAGATTAGCTTAAAATAAATCAACTCTTATTTTCCTTTATTTATTTTCTTCCCATTTCCACTCATTAATGTTTGCTATTAATCCCCAAGCATGTCCATGACTATGTATTCCTTGTTTACCAACATTAATTCTGCTATCACCTAAATAAGTATGGTTTATTCTAACAAGCCAAACATTAGGCAGATCACCTTTTATTGATAATCCTGTTTCTCCGTCCCATTGAGCAAGTTTCCAGTATTTATTTGCTTCTTCAAGGTTTGCACTCTTAATAGCTTTATCTAAATATTCACTAACTTTTGGATTGTTATAGAAAGTTACATTTCCCCATAATTTATGTATTAAATTTGGATGGAATGAATCATATAATGGAACTGGATTAAGTCTTCCACCACCATATAAAACGGCAACTTCATGTATTTTTGTTATTATTTCTTCCCAGTCACTACCTACAAGCTTTATATTTATTCCTAAATCTTTAGCTTGGTTTGCAGCTTCTATTGCAATATTAGTTCTTAATTGATCTTTTGTTGCATAGTATAGTTCAAATTCAGCTTTCATTTCATCTTTTACTCTAATTCCGTCTGATCCAACTTTCCAACCAGCATCATCTAATATTTTTTTAGCCGCTTTTACATCGTTAGTTTTAACTATAGAATCAGGATTCCAAAATGGCATATCATCAACAATAGAATGAGCAGGTTTACCATGTCCATTTAATACAGTATCAATAACTTTTTGTCTATCTAGCCCTATATTAAGTGCTTTTTTTATAGCTGGATCACTAGTAATATCATTTCCAACTGGATATCCTTTAGGAGAACTTGCAACTACTCCTTTTTTTAGATAAGGTAGAGATAATCCACGAACATCATTTGATGCTATATCAAATAATCTTATTCCACTAATTTTTTTATCTGCAAATTCAGGTGTTGCATAAATTATATCAACATCTTCTGATTCAAGTGCAGCAAGAGCTGTATTTTCATCTAATAAAACCCAAGTCCATCTTTTAAAGTGTGGTTCTTCTCCATGCCAATATGGATTAACCTCAAAAATAGCTTGTTCATTTGGTTTGTATTCCACTAATTTGTATGGTCCTGAACCTATTGGATTTTTTTTGAAATTCTCATTGTAATGAGCTTTAGGTAAAATACCAATTTCTATTAATTGAGATGAAGCAAAAGTAGATCTTGGTTCTTTTAAAGTAAAGACTACTTTAGTTTTACTTGGAGCTTCTATTTTATCTATGAATGTTAAATCCCAAGTTCTACCATCGTTTCTTAACATGTTAAATGTAAATTTAACATCTTCAGCAGTTACAATTTCTCCATTTGAGAATTTGAAATTATCATGTAAATTAAATGTCCACATTAAACCATCATCAGATATTTTATAATCTTTAGCTAAATCTCCAACGATTTCTAAATCAGCAGTTCTTTTAAATAATGAACTATATAATATGTGAGTTTCATTATGTGTACCAAATCCATCTTTAGGATCAAATTCACTTATTCTTGAACCCATTGAAACAACAAGTTCATTAGTTGCTCTTCCTTTTCTAGTTCTAATTTTAGATTCATCTTCTTTTTTAAGTGAGCAAGCAAATAGTAATAACACTAATATTGTACTCATTAAAAATGATAAATATTTTTTCATAAAAAATCTCCCTAACTATTTTAATTTATTTTTTAACTTAAGTCATATTTAGTCATAAAATATCAAATAACTGAATTTAATTATACATTATTTTAAGTGTATTTTCAACGCTTTTATTTTGTAAATCAAAGCACTTTGTATAGAAATAAAAAAAATTAATAATTATTTTTTATATGACAAGTAACACACTGAATTTAGTTAAAGAAGATAATTTTTATTAGTTAAAGTATAAAAGATATTAAAATGATTATTACACCGATTTGTATGATTTTCAATATATTAAATATTTATATAATTTAAATTTAATGAAGTTATCATTTTAACTGTTTTTCACCTAATATATTTTATATATAATAAACAAGGAATTTGATTTTGTCATAAGTAAACTTATACGTTCTATATATACTAAGTATATGCATTATAATAAAATATATATTTTACAAATTTATATAAATAATGTATAATGACTAAAAATTTAAAGAGTAAGAGGAGTAAGAATGAGGAACTTAACAAATAAGGAATTTAGGTGTGTAAGTATAATGATTTTTGGGTTATACTTTGGAGCAGGAAATTTAATATTTCCACCATTTTTAGGAAAGGAATCAGGAAGAAGTTTCATGATTGCTTTAATATTTTTTTCTATTACATCAATAGTTTTCCCTACATTAGGAATAATAGTTGTTTCTAAATTTAATGGAATAAATAAATTCTCCAATATGGTAGGCTCTTTATTTGCTTTAATATTTACAACGTCTATGTATTTAACTATAGGTCCATATCTTTCTGTACCTAGAAATGCCTCTACATCATTTGAAATTACAATTGCTCCGTATATTACAAATTTAGATAATGTTATTTATTATAGATTAATATATACTACAATATTCTTTTCTTCAGTATATTATTTAGCTATGAATCCTAAAAAAATTGTAACTACTTTAGGTAAGATATTAACACCTATATTATTATTACTTATAGTAATAATGTTTGTAGGAGTATTATTTAAACCTCTTAATATTACTGCACCAACAGGAGATTATATAACATCACCAGCTATAAAAGGATTTATAGAAGGATATAATACTGTTGATGCGTTATCAGGATTAAATTTTGGTATAATAATAGCATTTTCAATTAGAAATTTAGGTATAACTGATGAAAATGAAATTACTAAAATTACAATAAAAGCAGGAATAGTAGCAGGAATAATATTATTTATAGTTTATTTCATGTTAACTTATATAGGTCTTGCTACGGCAAGTTATTTCCCTGACACAAAAACAGGAGCAGAAATATTGGTTAATGCGGTAAGGATGAATTATGGTATTTTAGGTACCTTAATATTAGGGAGCATATTTATTATTGCATGTCTATCTGTAAGTGTTGGATTAATTACATCTATAAGTCAATACTTTAGTCAAAATTATCCTAAAATTTCATATAGAACTTGGGCTATAGTATATATTTTAACATCATTTATTTTAGCTAATTTTGGTCTTGCAAATATATTAAAAATATCTATACCTATATTATTATCTATATATCCTGTATCTTTAATGTTAATAATACTTGGTTTATCTTCACAGTATTTTGATAATTCTAGATTAGTATTTAAATCATGTACATATGTTACAGTAGTATTTAGTATAGGTATGGTACTTAATAAATATATAGGGAATGTGCTAGATCCTATGTTTATTCATCTGCCATTCTATAAATTAGATTTAGGTTGGTTATTTCCTGCAATGATTACCTTTATATTCTCTATAATATTACATAAGGTAAAGAAAAATGAATAAGATAAAGGAATTTCTTTTTTCTAAACAAGATTTAAATTATAGGGAATTTAGCTCTAAACTTATTCCTACAGTAAAGATAGAAAATATAGTTGGTGTAAAAGTACCGGAACTTAGAAAATTTGCTAAATTTTTATTAAAAGAAGATAAGATGTATGTAGAAGAATATTTAAATGATTTACCACATAAATATATTGAAGAATATCATATACATATGTATTTATTAAGTGAAGAAAAAGATATAGATATATTGATAAAAAGATTAGAAAAAGTTTTACCTTTCATTGATAATTGGGCAACCTGTGATATAGGGATAGGGGAAATAGCTAAAAAATATCCGTGTATTGTAGAAAAAAAGGTGTATGAATGGTTAAAATCTGAACATGTATATACTATGAGATTTGCCATAGTAACTTTAATGACTAAATTTATAAAAGAAAACTTTAGTGAAGATCATTTAAAAATATTATCAGAGATACAAACAGATGAATATTATGTAAACATTGCTATAGCTTGGTATTTTTGTGAATGTTACGCTAAAAATGAAAAAGAAGTCTTATTTTATTTAGAAAATAATATGATAATAAATGATTGGGTACATAATAAGGCTATACAAAAAATGAAAGAAAGTTTAAAAATAGATAAGGAAAAAAAAGTATATTTAAATACTTTAAAAAGAAAATTGAATAGATAAATGAAAAACTGTACTAAAATCATATTGATAAAAGTACAGTTTTTTATTAATTTTAAAAAGTGTATCCTGCTTGTATTCCAAAATTTCCTTTTCCATATCCAAAGTATGGTCCCATATTATATCTCTCATTTACTTTTACACCAATAGACATCAATGCTAACCAATCAAATACAGCTGTTTTGGTTGAATCAACTTTTACATCACTTCCACCACCTATGGCTGTTTCTATGCCCCAGAATATAGAAAGTTTATTAGTTACCTTAAAATTTATATGTGTCTCTGCTCCTATTAAAGCCCTAATTTGAGCCCCGTTATATTTCAAATCTTTAAATTGTGGAGAAGAAACTACAGTAAATTTAGGTCCAAAGACAATATTAATATCATGTCTAATTTCAGATCTCCATTCTGGAAGTATAGTAACATTTAATGGAATTATTATATGATCGGCTTTACCTATTCCAACTCCACCTTCAATTTTTATTCTTGGTCCAGCTATGTATGAACTATAAGAAAGTAAACTTGATAGTAGTATAAATGTTAATATCTTCTTCATATCATCACTCCCTTTTATTCTATATATTATACCATAACCTGTATATTTTTCATAGTTGTAAAAAAAGGGCAAATAGTGTAAAATATGTGTATGAAAGAGATAGAAGAATATATAAAATACTCGATTTTATTCATATATTACAAGGAACTATTTTCTGAAAAACAGAAAAAATATTTATCGGCATATTTAGAGGAGGATAATTCATTAACAGAAATAGCCCAAGCGTTTAATGTAAGTAGACAGGCAGTTTTTGATAACATTAAAAGAGGTTGTAAACAGTTAGATAAATATGAAAAGTTACTTGGAATTATGGAAAAAGAAGAGAATATGATAATGAATTTAAAATGGTTAAGAGATAATTTTTCAAAGGAAAACTTAGATAAAATAATCATGGAATGTGAAGAAGGAGCAAATTAATGTTTAAAAACTTGAGTGATAAATTACAAGAAACTTTTAAAAAATTATCTGGGCAAAGTAAGATTACAGAAAGTAATATCACGGAAGCTTTAAGAGAGGTAAGGCTTGCCCTACTTGAAGCAGATGTTAATTACACGGTAGTTAAAAATTTGGTTAAAATGATAAAAGAAAAAGCACAAGGACAAGAAGTTATTAAAGGTGTAAATCCAAGACAGCAGTTTATAAAAATAATAAATGATGAATTAATAGAAGTTTTAGGAGGTCAAAATACAGCCTTAAATAAGGCAGCTTCAAAACCTACTATTATTATGTTAGTTGGATTACAAGGAGCTGGAAAAACTACATTTGCAGCTAAATTGTCTAAGCTTTTAAAGAAGGAGAAAAATAAAGTATTTTTAATAGGAGCTGATGTATATAGACCAGCTGCTAAGAAACAATTAATGGTACTTGCAAATCAAATAGGAGTTCCATTTTATAGTATAGAAGATAGTAATAATGTATTAGAAATCGTTAATAAAGGAATAATACAAGCACAAAAAGAAGAATCTGATTATATATTAATAGACACGGCTGGAAGATTACATGTAGATGAGATTTTAATGCAAGAACTTCAAGAAGTTAAATCAAGTGTTAATCCAACAGAAATACTATTAGTTGTAGATGGTATGACAGGTCAAGATGCAGTAAATGTTTCTAAGACATTTAATGATAGTTTAGATATAACAGGGGTAGTGGTTACAAAATTAGATGGAGATACCCGTGGAGGAGCAGCTCTGTCTATTAAAGAAGTTTCAGGTAAACCTATTAAATACATTTCTGAGGGAGAAAAACTTGATGACATATCATTATTTCATCCTGAAAGACTTGCAAGTAGAATACTTGGAATGGGAGATGTGGTTTCTTTAGTTGAAAAGGCTAAAGATGCTATAGATGAAAAAGAAGCACGTGAAATGGAAGCAAAATTTAGAAAAAATCAGTTTGATTTTGAAGATTTCCTAAAACAATTTAAAATGATTAAAAGAATGGGTTCTCTTGGAGGAATATTAAAAATGCTACCAGGTATGGGAGCTTTAGGAGATATAGATCTTACTAGTGCTGAAAAAGAAATGAAAAAAGTAGAAGCTATAATATATTCTATGACGGTAGAGGAAAGGAGAAATCCAAATCTTTTAAAAGTAAGTAGTAGAAAAATAAGGATAGCAAAAGGTTCAGGTACAGATGTAACTCAAGTTAATAAGTTACTTAAACAATTTGAACAAATGAAACAAATGATGAAAATGTTTAATTCTGGGAATATACCTGGATTTGGACAAATAGGAAAAAAAAGATAATTACAAATATTGTAATATTAGGAGGAGCTATATATGTTCTTACAAAAATCAAATAGGTTAGCTTTGGTTGACCCTAAGGGAAATAAAGTAAGTCATAGTGAATTGGTAGATAAAGTTAAATATTTTTCAAAATATGTAATTAAAGAAACTGAAGATATTCAACAGTTTAATGTAATAATGATGGAAAATAGAAAGGAATGGTTATACACTTTCTATGCAATTTGGGATAAAAAGAATACTCCATTAGTAATTGATTCAGAATCTAGTATAGAAGAAATAATATACTTTTTAAAAGATTCTAATGCAACAAGTATTTATGTTTCAAATAAGATATATTCAAAAGCTAAAGAAACAATAGATGTGTTAGGAAGAGAAATCTTTATAGAAAATATAGATGATGTAAAAATAGATGAAGGTAAATTAAGCGAAATATCAAAAGATGATAGAGTTTTATCTCATCCTGAGGGAGAAGAATTAGCAGTAATGCTATATACTTCTGGAACTACAGGAAATCCTAAAGGTGTTATGCTTACTTTTAATAATATAGAAGCACAGATTGAATCTATAAAATCATTAATGATTATTGAAGAAAATGAACAAGTTTTAGCAGGGCTACCTTTTCATCACATACTTCCATTAATGACAACAAATCTTCTATTTATGCATTATAGCACTCAATTTTCTATAGTGTTTATAGAAAATCTTTCAAGCCAGGATATATTAAAAGCATTAAAAGATAATGATGTAACAATATTATCTATGGTTCCAAGAGTGTATAAACTATTTTATAGTTCAATAAAAAGTAAGATAGATTCTAATGTAGCAGCAAAGAATTTATTTAAAGTTGCACAAACGGCTAAAAATATTAAATTTTCTAGAATCTTGTTTAATAAGATACATAAAATGTTTGGTGGAAAACTTACAAGAGTTATATCAGGAGGAGCTAAAACTGATAAAGAAATAGCTGATTTCTTTGACATTATAGGTATTGAATACTTTGAAGGTTATGGTTTAAGTGAGACTTCACCAGTAGTTGCATGTTCAACTACAAAACATGGTAAGAAAAATGGAACTGTAGGAAGAAAAGTTGATAATATAGAAGTTAAATTAGTTGATGGAGAATTATGGGTTAAAGGACCTATAGTAATGAAAGGGTATTACAATAAACCTGAAGAAACAGCTAAGGTAATAACTGAAGATGGTTGGTTTAAAACTGGAGATTTAGCCCAAATAGATGAAGAAGGCTTTATTACTATTATAGGAAGAAAAAACTCTATGATAGTATTATCTAATGGTAAAAATATAGATCCTGAGAAATTGGAAAATAGGTTATTAGGATATTCAAATGAAATAATAAAAGAAATAGGAATTTTTGCTAAAAATGATAAATTAGCAGCTTTAATAGTAATAGATGATAATAAAATAAAAGAAAAAAGAATAACAAATATTAAACCATATATAGAAGATGCAATATCATTTTATAATGCATCTTCACATGGATATGAAAAGGTATTAGAATACAAGATGACAGAAGCAGAGTTACCTAAAACAAGAATAGGTAAATTAAAAAGATTTATGTTAAAAGATATATATTTAGGTCATATGGAAGATGAAGAAAAAGAAAATATAGAAGAACCAGATATTTTAGAATACAAAGTCTTAAAAGAATATATTTTTAATATGAAAAATGAATACGCTAAACCACATGTAAATTTAGAAATAGAGTTTGGGTTAGATTCTTTAGATCAGGTTGAATTACTTTCTTTTATAGAAAGAAGTTTTGGAGTTAAACTTACAGCAGAAGAATTTAAAAAAAATATTAATTTAATTAAGTTATCAGAATTAATAAAAGATAAATCTGAAAAATTTATTGAAACAAAAGATCAATGGAAAGAAATAATAAAAAATGCACCAATAAGAGAATTAGAAAATGGAAGTGGAATTAGATTTTTAAGACCTCTTGGTTGGCTTATTTTTAAAATTTATTTTAGATTAAGTATTAAAGGTAAAGAAAATATAAAAGATGAACCACAAATATTTATTGCTAATCATGCAAGCTTTTTAGATGCATTGGCACTTAATTTATTACTTCCAAAAAAAGTATCTAAGGATACTTATTCACTTGCTATAGATTGGTACTTTAAAAGCAGTTTTATGAAAAAACTTGCTAAGGAAACTAATTTAGTTTTATTAGATATTGATGGAAATATTAAAGATACAATAGAACAAATTGCATCAGTACTAAAACAAGGGAAAAATGTATTCATATTCCCAGAAGGAACAAGAACAAAAGATGGTAATTTATCACCATTTAAAAAGACTTTTGCAATAATATCAAAAGAAATGAATGTAAAGGTTACTTGTTTAAAAATTGATGGAACTTTTGAAGCATATTCAAGATATGATAAATATCCTAAGCCTAAAAAAATAACAGTTAGTTATTTAGGAGAAATTAATCCAGAACATTTAAGTTATGATGAAATAGTTGATAAGGCAAGAAATATGTATAATTAGTTATGTGAATTTGGTGGGGAAAAATTAAGAGGAAGAAAGGAAAAAAATTATGTTTTTAAATAAATCTGATAGATTAGCAATAGTTGATTTTGATGGGACTAAAATAAGTCATACAGATCTTGTAAATACAGTAAAATATTATTCTGAGCATGTTATAGATGAAGTAATACCTGAAACTTTTAGTATTATTATGATGGAAAATAGAGCAGAATGGTTTTATGCATTTTATTCATTATGGGATAGAAATTTAATTCCTGTTGCAGTAGATGCTATGTCAAATGAAAAAGAATTAGAATATTTTTTAAGTGATTCAGGTGCTACTTGCATTTATGTTTCTAATAATACCTATGAAGTTGCGAAGAAAGCAATAGAAACTGTAAATAGAGATATTAAGATATTTAATGTTGATGAAATTAAAATAGATAAGGAAATATATTCTAAAATAGAAAAAGATGAAAGAATACTTTTACACCCAGAAATGGAAAAAGTAGCTGTAATGCTATATACTTCTGGAACTACAGGTCATCCTAAAGGTGTTATGTTAACTTATGGTAATATATATAATCAGATATTATCTATAAGAACATTAGAAATAACATGGGATGATGAACAAATTTTAGCAGTATTGCCGTTTCATCACATATTACCATTAATGTCTGCTAATATTTACTATATGTATCATGAACATCAATATTCAGTAGTATTGGTAGAAAAATTATCTAGCCAAGAAATACTAAAAGCTTTATCAGAAAATGATGTAACTATGTTAGTATTGGTTCCAAGAGTATATAAATTATTCTATAAATCTATTAAAAATACTATAGATTCTAAATGGATAACAAGACTAATATATGCACTTGCTAAGAAAATAAATAATAAGAGTTTTTCTAAGAAAATATTTAAAAAGGTACATGATAAATTTGGTGGTAAGTTAAGAAGTATGATAGTTGGAGGAGCAAAATCTGATGTTGAAATGATAGAATTTTTCAATACTTTAGGTTTTGATTACTGTGAAGGTTATGGACTTACTGAAACAGCTCCAATAATTTCAGGAAATACATATAATCATGGATATAAGATAGGAACTGTTGGAAAAGCAGTAAATAATATAGAAGTTAAAGTTGTAGATCAAGAATTATGGGTTAAAGGACCTATAGTAATGAAAGGATATTTTAATAAACCTGATAAAACATCTGAAGTATTAACTGAAGATGGATGGTTTAAAACAGGAGATTTAGTAGAAGTTGATGATGAGGGATATATAAGTATAGTTGGACGTAAAAATGCTATGATAGTATTATCTAATGGTAAAAATGTAGATCCAGAAACACTTGAAATTAAATTTATGTCATCAGCTAATCAAATAATTAAAGAAGTTGGAATCATAGGGCATAATGATAAATTAGCAGCATTAATAGTAGTAGATAGAGATGAGGCTAAGAAATTAAATATTTTAAATATTAATGCTTATGTTAAAGATATGGTAGAGTTCTATAATGGAGCTGTGCATAATTATGAAAAGGTATTGGAATACAAGATTACAGAAGAAGAATTACCGAAGACTAGAATAGGTAAATTAAGAAGATTTATGCTAAAAGATGTGTATTCTGGAAAATCTAAGATAGAGAAAAAAGAAACTGTAGAAGAACCAAGTACTGAAGAATACAAGATACTTAAAGATTTTGTTTTTAAAATGAAAGGTGTGTATCCTGAAGCAGATAAAAATCTAGAAGTTGAATTTGGTCTTGATTCACTTGACCAAGTAGAGTTATTAACTTTTATTGAAAATAGTTTTGGATTAAAAATATCAGAAGAGGACTTTAAAGAAAATCTTACATTAATAGGATTATCTAAATACATAGAAAATAAATCATCTGGATTTACTGAAACTACAGATCAGTGGAAAGAAGTTATACAAAATGCTCCTAAACAAGAACTTAAAGATGGTTGGTTAATGTCATTAATTAAACCGTTGATATTTTTAGTATTTAAATTATACTTTAGAATAGATATTAAGGGAGCAGAAAATATTAAAAATGAACAACAAATATTTATAGCAAACCATGAAAGTTTTATTGATGGATTAGCATTTAGTTTATTAATACCTAATGAATCATCAGAAAAAACATATACTTTAGCTATAAATTGGTATTTCAAGAATGCCTTCATGAAGTTTTTTGCTAAACATAGTAATATATTATTACTTGATATTAATAAAAACATTAAATCTACTATAGAAAATGTATCATCTGCTCTTAAACAAGGGAAAAATATATTCATATTCCCTGAAGGGACAAGAACAAAAGATGGTAATTTAGGAGAATTTAAGAAAATATTTGCTATATTATCTAAGGAATTAAATATACCTGTAACTTGTTTAAAAATTGATGGAGCATTTGAAGCATATTCAAGATATGATAAATTCCCTAAACCTAAGAAATTATCTGTTAAATATTTAGGTAAAATTAAACCTGAAAATATGACTTATTCTGAAATAGTTAATACTGCACGTAATATGTATTTAGAGGATGAAAAATAAGAAACTTTGTCAATAAAAAATACTTGACAATATTTTCTTAATATTGTAAAATGTATTGTAATAAAAATTTGGAGGAATAATAAATGTTAAAATTAAGATTAACTAGATTAGGTAGAAAAAAATCACCTTTCTATAGAATAGCAGCAATGGAAGCATTAGGGAAAAGAGATGGGAAAGCAGTAGCTTACGTTGGAACATATAATCCATTAGTTTCTGAAAATCAAGTAAACTTAAAAGAAGAAGAAATTTTAAAATTTTTATCAAATGGAGCACAACCAACAGAAACAGTTAAATCTATCTTAACTAAAGCAGGAATTTGGGAAAAATTTGAAGCTTCTAAAAAAAGATAAATAAATATAGAATATATAACACTTAAATAATAGATTTTATCTTAGTATTTAAGTGTTTTTCTTTTAGAAAGGAATATTATGAATAATATTAAATTAATTTCTTTTGATTTAGATGGAACTATACTTAAAAATTCTAAATTATCAAAAGCTGTAATAGAAGTTTTTCATAAATTAGAAAATAAAGGAATAATTTTAATTGTAAATACAGGAAGAAGTATAGATAGTCTTTATGAAATGTTTGATTTACTTAAATTATCAGGTAAAAATAATTATGCAATACTTACAACAGGAGCTGTAGTTCAAAATATAGATACAAGAAAGATAATTAAACATTTTTCTTTAACCCTTGATGATTACAGAAATATTAGAAAAAATGTGGATAATAAATATAATTTGAGTGTTTATACTCCAGATAAATTGTATTATGTTAATGAAATATTCCCAGAAATAATAGAAGATAATGAAATACTTTCAATGGAAATGGAAAAATTTGTTGAAGATGAAAATATTGAAATTTCAAGAGTGAATATAATGGGAAGCGAAGAAAAGCTAGATGAATTTGAAAATACACATAATAAAGATTTTCTTGATAAATACTATTTTGTAAGAAACATACCAATAAGTATAGAAATATTAAATAAGAATGCAAGTAAGGGAAATGGACTTAAAGCATTTATGAAAGAATTTAATATAGATCCTAGTGAGGCAATAGCTATAGGTGATGGAAATAATGATATTTCTATGTTTGAAGTAGTAGAACATTCTGTTGCTATGGGAAATGCAAGTGATTTAGTTAAATCTCACGCAAAATATGTAACAGATAGTGTAGACAATGATGGTTTTGTAAAAATGCTTGAAATGTTTAAATTAATATAGGACTTTAAAGGCAAAACTTGTCCCAAAAGTTTTTGAGCGAAGCTCCATTGTAATTCTATATATTTACTTTAAATCGTTCGTTAGTATAAGGTGTGAAATAAATAAATCGTAAAAATAGTCGTTCGATTTAAATCTGATTAAAAAAGAATTACTACCCAAAATAATTAATATTTACCTTTTAGGTCAACTTCTATAGTTATCTTTGAATTTTCTATATCTATTCTTTCTGACATAGAGTTGACCTCTTTTTCTAATTTTATGAACTCTTCTTTTAAAATATCTCTATTTAATACACCATAGTTTACTATACCTACACCACTTTCTGCATTTGAAGTATTAGAATTAAGAACTCTTTCTAAAAATGATAATAAAGCTCTTTTATTCTTTACATCTTCTAAATGGTAAAATAGAGGCATTTCATCTATTTTGTTAGTAGCATTTGCATGATTTAGAGTAGTTTTTAAAATAGCTAAATCTTCATTTATAGTTTCAAGTTCTGAATATGCTTCTAACATTTCTTTAGCCTGTATTTTATCAAAAACATCTTTTCCATTAACTTTTAGAGGTATATTAGAATAAGAGTTTAAATTAAGAAAAATTCTATTTTGTTTTTTTGTTAAATTTGATATTAAAAATATACATTGTTGTATAGTTATCTTCATATTTTCTCCTTATTTTACATGGTATAGATAAAGTCCACTTCCATCTAATATATATTTTTTTGTATTAGGATTTGGATAATCGAATCCTTTTTTAATAAAATCTATATTAATTTTATTTTCATATATAGCTAAAGCTGTTCCTATAATTATCCTTACCATAGTTTTTAAAAAACTGTTTCCTGTAATATATATATGAATATTTTTATCTTTTCTTATAGCATAACATTTATAAATCTCTCTGATTGGATTTTTGTTAGCTTTATTTTCTTTTTTTGAAAAATTATAAAAATTATGTTTACCAAGAAAATGTTTCAAAATATCATTTAATTTTTCAACATCAATTTCATAACGCACACCTGTTATATATTTTCTGTTAAAAGGTGTAATATTTTCTTGATTTGAAATTATATATTCATATGTTCTTTCTATACTATCATATCTAGAATTATAGTTTATATCAACCTTTTCTATTGAAATAATTTTAATGGCATAGTTTGAATATTTCTCTATTTTATCTTTTATAATCCCTAATTTTATATTTTTGTTAATTATAAAATTAGAAATTTGCATTTTGGCATGAACTCCTTTATCAGTTCTTCCAGAACTTATCATATTAACTTTTTCATTAAATGAATTAATAAGTATATCTTCTATAGTTCCTTGAACAGTAATTTTATCCTTTTGTCTTTGTGAACCATAAAAAGCACTTCCATCATATTGATATATAATTTTGATATTATTCATTTGGAAGCCCTTTCTTTTTTATACCTTTAGATATAAAATATTTTTTTTGAGCAAGATCAAATAAAGGTTTATCTGACATACTATCAGAATAAAAAGCAAGTATATTAAATTTAGGTAGATATTCTTTAAGTTTATATACTTTTTCTATATGTTTACAATTTTTACCATTTATCTTACTTATAAAATATTTGTTTTGTTTAAAAAAGGTAGTAGCTATTAATTTATCAAAACCTAATTCCTTTGAAATTTCTTCAAGAAATAAGCTAGGAGTTGCAGAAATTAATATTAATTCTTCTGCTTTCTTTTTATTTTCTATAATTTCATCATAAACCCAAGTGAATATTTTCTTTTTATTTTCTACCCAAAATTCATGTATTTCTTTTTTTAGATACTCAACTTCTATATCATCTAATATTGAAAAAAATATCTCCTTAGATTTTTTTAAATCATATCTATAATATATTAATGAGTGTATTACCTTGTATATTTTTAAGATATATTTTGGGTTTCTTTTAAGGAAAAATCTCATAAAATCAGTAGATGTTTCACCATCATAAATAGTTTTATCAAAATCATAAACAATAATATTCTTCAAGCTTACACCTCTTTTCTAATTTTTCTTTTAATGTAATAAAGCCTTTGCTTTTAAGTTTTTCTTCTATAGTTGTTTTATCAAAAGTATTATTAAAGATTTTTTTAATTTCATCATTTATTTCAAGTATTTCTGATATACAAATTCTTTTATAACCATCAAATACTAATCTTTGTGAAAGTATACAAATTAAAGAATCAAGTATTAGATATTTAGGAATATTCATATCTATTAATCTATTTATAGTTGATACACTATCATTAGTATGTAAAGTGGTAAGAACTAAATGACCTGTAAGTGCAGCTCTAATTGCAATTTGTGCTGTTATTTCATCTCTAATTTCACTTATAACAATAATGTCGGGATCTGATCTTAACACAGTTCTTAATATTTTTTCAAAACTTAATCCTATTTCTTCTTTAACCTGTATTTGAACTATATCTTCAATCTTATTTTCTATAGGATCTTCTATAGTTATTATTTTTCTTTTACTTTTCATAAGTATATTAATTAAAGAAAGTAGTGTAGTAGATTTTCCACTTCCTGTAGGACCTGTTATGAGTATAAATCCATTATTTTGAAAACAGGCTTTTTGAAGAATTGAAATACTAGTATTATCAAATCCTAAAGCTGTTAAACTAACATCATCTAAGCTTGAGTTTAATATTCTTAAAACTACATTTTCTCCCATATTACTTGGTAATGTTGCAACACGTATATCATATTTTCTATTTTTAAAAATATGTGTAAAAGCGCCATCTTGTGGTAATCTTTTTTCTGCAACATTTAATTTTGAAAGTATTTTAATTCTAGCAATTATTTCTCTTACATTTAATTTAGAGGTATTTTCTATCTTATTTATACCCCCGTTTATTCTTAATTCTAATTTACAACTATTTTCATGTTCTCTAATATGTATATCAGTAGCATTTTTTGAAATAGCCAATTCTAAAATATTTTCTAAATTAAACAAAAAGCAACTATCTGAGGTAGTTGCCGTGTTTTTATTATTATCCCTCATTTAACCCCCTAATATTATTTCATATCTTTTAGTAATTCTTCTGTTTGTTTAGTCATCATTTTGTATAGCATTTTTTTTATGATGTTATACCATTTTAATTTAGATTTTTCTAACGCTAAACCTTTAATTACATCTTTCATTTGTTTTATTATTAAATCATATTCTTCAAAAGAAAGTGCAAGAACTTTTTCTTTAGGCCTTTTTTCTTTCTTACCTACATGTAATGATTTTTCTACATATTTAAAGAATGAAAATACGTTAGGTAGTTGTTTTTCATACATTATCATTTGTTTTTTCATTTCACCTATCATTTGTTCTAAATATTTTTGTGAACTTTTACTTAATGTTACTTCTTTTTTTCTTTTACCTTTTCCAATTTTTTGAAGTAAAGCAGCCATGCTTGCTTGACTTTTTGCATTCATAATATCCATATCAGAAATGCTATTAGGGTTTACTAATTTACCTTTCAAATTATTCCTCCTTAAGTTTTGTTAATTCTATTAATGAGATTTTACCCTCTCTTAATAAAGTGATATCTTCGCCATCAATTTTAAATATGCTAGAAGAAATTCCACTTATATTATTATCATCTATATATTTATAGTCTACAGCATCTAATATTTCTTTATCTATTTCAAAAGATTTTCTTGGAGCATCTTTTCCACTTATATTAGCAGAAGTTGTCATTAAAATTCCTCCAAATTTATCAATTATTTCTAATGCTAGTTTGTTATTAGGTATTCTTACCCCTATATCTTCATAACCTAAAAGTTCTTTGATAAATGGAGTGGATTTAACTATTAAAGTGATAGGTCCTGGAAAAAACTTATCTACTATTTTATCTATTAAATTATTAGTTTCAATTACCTTATTTATCATATTTTTTTTTGAAACTAGTGCAATGATTTTCTTATTTTTGTCCCTTTTTTTGATATTAAAAATTTTATCTAAAGCTTTTTTGTTTGGAAGAGTTCCTATACCATAAACAGTATCCGTAGGAAAGAGTATTACACTATTGTTCATTTTTTCCTTCCACATCTAAATTTTTAGGAACTTCAAATAAGTCGCTTATTGCTTCTTCTTTAAATATTCTATTTATAGTTTCAGCGAACATACTTGCTGTTGAAACTATAGATAATTTATCAAATTTTTTATCTTCTGGTAATTCTATAGTATCTGTAACAATAACTTTGTTAAATTCTGAATTTTTTAATCTATCTATTGCTGGTCCTGAAAATACTGGATGAACAGCACAAGCATAAACTTCTAATGCCCCTTCATTTTTAAGTGCAGTAGCTGCGTTGCATATAGTTCCAGCAGTATCTATAATATCGTCTATAAGTATTGCTTTTTTACCTTTAACTTCTCCTATTAAGTTCATAACTTCTGATACATTAGCCTTTTCACGTCTTTTATCTATTATAGCTAAAGGTAGATTTAATGATCTTGCTAATGCTCTAGCTCTTTTAACTCCACCAACATCAGGAGATACAACTACAGCATTTTCTGAATTAAATCCTTTATCATAAAAATATTTTGCAAATAGTGGTAAAGCTTCCATATGATCTACGGGTATGTTGAAAAATCCTTGTATTTGTCTTGCGTGTAAATCCATAGTAACAACTCTAGTTGCTCCAGCTACAGTTAATAAATCAGCCACTAATTTAGATGTAATTGGCTCTCTTGGGTATGCTTTTCTATCTTGTCTTGCATATCCATAATAAGGGATAACTGCGATAATTTCAGTTGCAGATGCTCTTTTTAATGAGTCTATGAAAACTAATAGTTCCATTATACTTTCATTAACAGGTTTAGATGTAGATTGTATTACAAATACTTTACATCCTCTTACAGTTTCGTTAGATTTAGCGAAAGTTTCGCCATCAGCAAATCTGATTATAGTTCTATCTCCAAGTTTTACATTGAGTTTCTCAGCTATTTTTGCAGCCAGTTTTGCACTTGAAGTTCCAGCATAAACTTTAATCTCATGATTGTTATACATTTTGAAATCCCACACTTTCTTCTATTTTTTATTTATTCCAATTTTATTGATCTGTTTTGCTCTTCCAAACGCGATACTATTATTTGGTACATCTTTTGTAATTACTGAACCTGCGGCAGTTAATACATTTTCTCCTATTTCTACTGGAGATACTATAATACTATTACTTCCTATAAAGCAATCTTTACCTATAGTTGTTTTATGTTTTTTTACTCCATCATAATTACATGTAATAGTTCCAGCTCCTATATTTGTATTTTCTCCAACTTCACTATCACCTATATATGTTAAATGTCCACATTTAACACCTTTATGTAGTATTGCTTTTTTAATTTCAACAAAATTCCCTACTTTTGATTTTTCTTTTAATACGCTATTTGGTCTAATGTGTGCAAATGGTCCTACACTAACATTATCTTCTATATTAGATAGCTCCACTACGCTATTATCTATAATAACATTATTTCCTATAATAGAATTTTCTATTCTAGTTCCAGAATAGATAATGCAATTACTTCCTATTCTAGTACCTTTTTCTATGTATACATTAGGATAAATTATACTATCTTGTCCTATGATTACATCTTCTTCTATATATGTATTGCTAGGATCTATAAGTATAACTCCTTCATTCATAAGTTCTTCATTTTTTCTTTCTCTTAATATCTTAGAAACATCTGCAAGTTGAGATTTAGAATTTACACCTAACATTTCTTTTTCATCCTCAAGAACTAGACTATCTACTTTTAAGTTTTCTTCATTTAATAATTTTACTGCATCTGTTAGATAGTACTCTCCTTTTTTATTATCATTACTAAATTTATCTAGTATAGACAATAAAGAGTTTCTTTTAAATAAATAAACTCCTGCATTTATTTCTTTGATATTTTTTTGTTCTATAGTTGTATCTACTTCTTCTATTATATCAATAACTTTTCCCTCTTCTTTGATTATTCTACCATAACCTAAAGGATTGTTAACTATACAAGAAAGAATTAGACAATCTAAAGAATTTGCTTCAAATTTTTCTTTCATTTTATTAATAGTCTCTACAGTCAATAAAGGTCCATCTCCATTGCAGATTAAAATATCATCATCATTTTCTAATATTTTATCCTTTGCAATAATTACTGCATGTCCAGTACCTAATTGTTTGTCTTGAATTACATATTCAGTATCAACTACTTCAAGTATTTGTTCTTTAAGGTAACCCAATATTAAAATATTTTTGTTAATACCAGCCTTATTTAAGGTGTTAATAAGCTTAACTATCATAGGTTGCCCATTTACTTTATGCATTAATTTAGAGACGTTTGACTTCATTCTTGTACCTTTACCTGCTGCAAGAATAATTGAAATCACAAAATCACCCACTCACAAATTTAATTATTAAATTAATTATATCACTTTTAACGTGTTATTACAATATATATGGATTAAAATAAGGCAGCATTTTAAATGGATTTGGGGTTATGTATCATTTAGAAATATGTATCTTACTTAATTTATATAATGTAAAACATTTATTAAGGATATGTATTTAAAATATTAAAAACATTTTGTATGGTTAAAATGAAATATTTAAAAACCTATAATTTATATGGAAATAAAAGGTTTTAAATAAAAAAAATAAAAATTTTCA
>NZ_LKKV01000071.1:0-13467 GCF_001902585.1 Streptobacillus notomytis
ATTATTAAATCATAATAATCTATGTTATTAGAAAATATATTAATTCCCATAATTAACGTTAGAATATACATAAATTTATATTTACCTAGTATTTTTCTCATATGTTATATATATAGCTAATTATTAAACTATATAATCAGCCTCCTTTCTTTACTATTATTTAGATTTGTATATTAAAAATAAAAAAATATTTTAATTAGAATCTAAAATTATTATTTTAAATGTAAAAAATATATAGTATTAAAAACATCGAATATTTTTAATTTCACTATCCTAACTAATACCACTTTTTTTAAAAAACTAATTTATGTAAAAAATTATACCCCCCCCCATATATTTTGTCAATCGTTTTTTTAATAATATATGTATTTTTTTAACAAATTGTTTACAATTTAATTTTTATCCAGTAAATTCATTAATATTTGGTTTTAATTTTCACTATAATAATTTAAAATTCATTTTGTATTCATATTAGATAAGTATAATTTTTATATATCAAGTTATGAAAGGAGATAGCAATGAAAAAAGCTTTATTTTCCATATTTTTGATATTTGGATTTAATATATTTGGAAGTAAACAAGAAGTTAAAATTACTAAAAAAGAAGCTTTAAGTAAAGCTATTTCTTATGTTGGAAATGGTAAAGTTCATTCTATAGAACTTGATTATATTCAAGATCATCCTGTATGGGAAGTCGAAATTATACATATAAATTCAAAAACAAAATTTAAAATCGATGGTATAAGTGGAAAAATATTATCAACTAAGATTGATTATGAAAAAAAAGTACAGGATACTGATTTAGATATATTAAAGGTTAATGATATTAAGATAATAATATCTAAACTAATTAAACACCCTGTCTATACCGAAATATATTTAGATAAAAAATTAGGTAAAAAGATATATGAAGTTCATCTTTTAGATGGGCATAATGAAATGTTATTTATCATAGATGCACATAATGGAAATATATTAAAATTTAATAAATAGTTTTTCATTCATTTTTTATTCATTTTAGAAGTGTATAATAAAGGTGTGGTAAGACATAGGTCTTAAAAAGAGAGTTGAAAATTTCAAAATAAGGGTGGTAGCTTATACATATACAAGATAATAATCCTCATACTTCTAAATATTTGTTCATCAATTTATATTATACTTGTATATACTTTGAAATTTTATTAATAAGGTTGGTTAATTGAAATAAGGAGTTTTGAAGAGATATATATTGGTTAAGAAAGATAAGTATAACTTATCTTTTTTTCATATTTATGTTAAAATTGAGAAAAATGAAAGGATAATATATGAAAATACTTTTGGTTGAAGATGAAGTTGATTTAAATAATATTATTAAAAAGTATCTTAATAAAAATGGATATATAGTTGATTCAGTATTTGATGGTGAAGAGGCACTTTTTAATTTAAATGAGGCTTCTTATGATTTAGCTATATTAGATGTTATGCTACCTAAATTAAATGGTTTTGAAGTTTTAGAAAAAATTAGAAAAAAGAACAACAAAACAGCTGTATTAATGTTAACTTCAAAAGATCAAGTAGAAGATAAAGTAAAAGGACTTGATTTAGGTGCTGATGATTATTTATCTAAACCTTTTGATTTTGAAGAGTTAATGGCTAGAATTAGAGCCATTATTAGAAGAAAATATGATAATTTATCCTCTGAAATTAAAATACATGATTTAGTTTTAGACACTATGAAAAAAACTGTTATTCGTAATGGTGTAAATATAGAGCTAACAGGTAAAGAATATGAAGTTTTAGAATATTTAATGCAAAGTAAAGATAGAATAGTAAGTAGAGAGCAAATTAAAGATCATGTTTGGGATTTCTATTATGAGGGCAGTTCTAATGTTATAGATGTACTGATTAAAAATATTAGAAAAAAAATTGATTTAGATGGTTCTAAACAAATAATATTTACTAAAAAGGGGCTTGGTTATGTGGTTAAAGAAGATGAGTGTTAAGTTTCAAAGACATATTCCAATAACTTTAAAAGTTAATCTTTGGTATAGTACATTTATACTTTTACTAATGATATCAAGTATAATTCTTACATTAATACTTTCTTCATCTTTAGGAATGAGTGTATCTAAACAACAATTAAAAAAACATGTTGATGATGTTGCTAAATATCCAGAAAAATTTGAAAGTTTTGAATCTGGGATATTTTATATAAACTATGATCATTCAGGTGAAATTCTTGCTGGTAAATATCCTTTAGGATTTAATTTAAAATTAAAGTTAGAAGAAAATAGTATAAGAGTATATGAAAAAAAAGATTATCAATTTTATTACTATGATAGTAAAATAAAGAACAGTAATTATTGGATAAGAGGAGTTTATCCTATTAATCATCTTGCACAAGATAGAGATAGAACTATGGCAATTCTTTTAATTTTTTCTCCAATATTTTTTCTAATAGTTGTTTTAGGTGGAAAAGAAATATTAAAAAGAGGATTTAAACCTGTTAAACAGATTTCAAAGACTGCATTAGATATTACAGAAAGTCAAGATTTTTCTAAACGTATAGAACTTGAAGAAGGTAGTGATGAAATACATAAAATGGCTAAAACTTTTAATACCATGCTTGATTCAATAGAAGCTTCATATATACGAGAAAAACAATTTAATTCAAATGTTTCACATGAATTAAAAACTCCTATAAGTGTTATACTTGCAGAAAGTTCTTATTCTCTAGAACATGTAAATAATATAGAGGAGGCTAAGGAATCTTTTGAAGTTATAAAAAGACAATCAAAAAAAATGTCTGAATTAATTACACAAATAATGATGTTATCTAAAATTGAAAATATTTCTAATCTAGAATTAATTCAATTAAATTTATCTGATTTAGTAAATCACACATTAATTGATAACTCTATAATTTTTGAAGAAAAAAATATTAGTGTTTATAAAAATATTGAAGAGAATATTATAATATTAGGTGATAAAATTATGTTAGAAAGAATGTTAGATAATTTAATAAGTAATGCTGTTAAATTTACAAAAGATAGTATTAATATTAATTTATTAAATAAAAATGACAAGGTTATTTTAGAAATTATTGATAATGGTATGGGAATTTCTAAGAAGAATATATCTAATATATTTAATAGATTTTATCAGGAAAATACATCTAGAAATAAGAGTGAAAATCAAGGATTTGGACTTGGTTTATCTTTAGTTAAAGAAATAGTTAAATTACATCATGCAGAAATTCATGTAGAAAGTTTGCCTAAAAATTATACTAAGTTTACCATTTCTTTTAAAATGTTTCACCATGTGTAATTTTATTATATATATCATAAATATTTAACCTAAAAGTATTTATGTATTAATTACTGTTAATGCTCTATTTTAAAGGATAATCGAATAAAAAGTATTTTTTAATATATGTTAAATCAAACAAAGATAAAAAAACTTTTGACTAATGAAAATTATTAAGATATAATTACTGTAGAAATAATATGTGCACATATTATTTCAAAAAAACATAAGAATGAGTGGCACATTCTAAACAAAGAAAGAGGTAATTATAATGAAAAAAAAATTAATTTTAGCAACTTTATTACTTGTTCCTTTTTTAGGATTTTCTCAAGAAAATGAAGTAGAAGAAATGCAAGAAATATCTTCAATAATTATCTTGAATAATAAAAATGAAATAGATGAATCTGAAATAAAAACTACTGGATTAACAGGAAAAATAGTAGGTGGAGTTGCTGGATCAATTATAGGCTCAGAAGCAGGAGATAAAGTAGAAGAAGATTTAAAAGAATGGTGGAGAGGAGATAAAAATGATTAAAAAATATTTCCATATACTTTTAAGTTTACTTTTGGGTGCAAGTATAGGATTAGTTATATACTTACTAGATAAAACTACATTAAGTCACATTCATCAATTAATAGCCCTTGGAGTTTATGCTTATGTTGCAAGTATTATAAAAAATAAATTGATAGAAATTTATAAATAAAAATGAGATTACTGATAATATGAGTATATTAAATATAAAAAGACTTATTTTGGGTATTTTAGTTTCTGTAGTATTAGTTATTGTAATGGGAATAGTTGAAAATGTAATTTTTTATGATTTTAATTCTTTAAGTGATATATATAAAATATTAATATATTTAATAGTACCTGTTTTAGTTGGATTAATTGGATTATTAATATTAAAATTAATAAAACAATTTACAGAATCAAATGTTAATACTGTATTATTGATTGTTGGAGTTATTACTGTTTTAAATATTCATGGTATATTGAGTTATGGATATAATATATTTTACCAAATAATAATATTTTTAATTCTTTCTATTTTAAATGGTTTGATATTAGTATTAATAACAAAATTTTTAAATACAGATAAATAATTTAATAAAAAACCGAATATATTCTTAAAAATATATTCGGTTTTTTAATTGTGTTGCTATTAATAATTTCTTATCAATAAATTCATATCTACTTTAATTTTTAAAACTATGTATAGGAGCTGGTATTCTTCCACCTCTATTAATAAATTCTTCACAGTTATATGGATTTACTCTCATTATTGGTGCTCTTCCAAGCAATCCTCCAAATTCTACCATATCTCCCTCTACCATACCTTTAACAGGTATTATTCTTACTGCTGTCGTTTTTTGATTTATCATTCCTATAGCCATTTCATCAGCTATAATTCCTGATAAAGTTGCTGCTGTCGTATTTCCTGGAACTGCAATCATATCAAGCCCAACTGAACAAACACAAGTCATAGCCTCTAATTTTTCCAAACTTAAAGCCCCTATTTTAGCTGCCTCTATCATATTTGCATCTTCACTTACAGGAATAAATGCTCCACTTAATCCTCCAACATGAGAGCTAGCCATTACTCCACCTTTTTTTATAGAATCGTTTAACAAAGCTAACGCACAAGTAGTTCCAGGAGCTCCAACTCTTTCAAGTCCCATAAATTCTAATACCTCACCTATAGAATCTCCTATAGCTGGTGTTGGTGCAAGTGATAAATCTATAATACCAAAAGGTATATTTAATCTACTTGAAACAACATTAGCAACAAGTTGTCCTATTCTTGTAATTTTAAATGATATTTTCTTAATAATCTCACATAATTCATCAAAACTTTTACCTTTAGTTTCTTTAATTGCACTTGCAACTACTCCTGGTCCACTTACTCCAACATGAACTGTTGAATCCATTTCACTAACTCCGTGGAAAGCTCCAGCCATAAATGGATTATCATCAGGAGCATTACAAAATACCACGAATTTTGCACAGCCAAATGAATTTGGTGTTATATCAGCTATTTCCTTTATTATCTCTCCTACAAGCTTTACAGCGTCCATATTAAGCCCTATTTTTGAACTTCCAAGATTAAGAGAAGAACATAGGTATTTAGTTTCTTTTAAAGCTCTTGGTATAGATCTAATAAATAGTTCTTCATTAGGTGTCATTCCTTTAGAAACTAAGGCTGAATATCCTCCTAAGAAATCTATTCCTACCTTAGCTGCAACATCATCTAAACACTTAGCTATTTTAACATAATCATCTATAGTTTTAGTACAACCTGCAGCTACAAGAGATATAGGAGTAATAGATACCCTTTTATTAACTATAGGTATACCAAATTCCTTACTTATCTCTTCACCTGTTTTAACTAAATCCTTAGCGATATTATATATTTTGTTATATATTTTATCACAAAATATATCTATGTCATCACTTACACAATCAAGTAAACTTATACCTAAAGTAATAGTTCTGACATCTAAATTATTCTCTTGTATCATCTTATTTGTTTCTTTTATCTCAAATACATTCATTATTACACCCTATGCATAGATTGAAATATTTCTTCTTTTTGAGCCTTTATTTGTATATTTAGCTCTTCTCCTATAACATCTAGCCTTTCTTGTAATTTACTATGACTTATACTTGATTTAGTAACATCTACTATCATTATCATATTAAAATATCCCTCAAGTATAGATTGAGATATATCTAATATGTTAATATCTAATTCTGATAATGCAATACATATTTTTGCAATTATTCCTATTTTATCTAATCCTACAACAGTAATAATAGTTTTTTTCACTTTATTTCTCCTTTATTTACAACCACAATGCTTATCTAATAATTCAACTAAAGTTTTAACATGAACTCCTGTTGCTCCTAATGGTAAATATCCATTAGCTTTAGATAAAAATGCTGTCCCAGCTATATCTAAGTGTACCCAAGGTGTTTTATTAACAAATGCTTCTATGAATAACCCAGCAGTAATAGTTCCGCCCATTCTTCCTCCAGAATTTTTAATATCTGCTACTACAGAATTATTTAAAGCTCTAAAATCATCTGAAGTAGGTAATTGCCATATTGATTCTCCTGCTTTTTTAGATGCTTCAAGAACTTCGTTAAATAGGTCTTGATTATTAGTTACACTTCCAGTATAGAACTCGCTAAGTGCTACAAGACAAGCACCTGTTAATGTTGCAAGATCTATTATTTTATCAACTTTTAATACATCTGAAGAATAATAAACAGCATCAGCAAGAGTTAATCTTCCTTCTGCATCTGTATTATCAACTTCTATACTTTTTCCAGCTAATGACCCTATAACATCACCTGGTTTGTATGAATTACCACTAATAGAATTTTCACAAGCAGCAACTACTCCATAAACATTAGTTTTAATATTATTTTTGGCTAATGCATAAAGAGTTCCTATTACAGTTCCAGCTCCACCCATATCACAGAACATAGTTTTCATTCCATCATTTGGTTTAATAGAATATCCTCCTGTATCATAAGTGATACCTTTACCTACTAAAGCTATTTTTTCTTGACTTTCACTATTATTTAAATATTCCATTATTATAAATCTAGGTCTATTTTCTGATCCTCTTGCTACTGATAAGAAAGCTTTCATTCCTATTTTTTCTATTTCTGCTTCTTCTAATACAGTAACTTTTACCCCTACTTTTTCTAATTTTTCTTTAGCAAAATTAGCTAAAGTTTCAGGATATAGATCTTGAGCAGGCATATTTACTAAATCTCTTGTAAAGAATACCCCTTCCATAGTATTAGTTATTTTAACTAATTCTTTTTCAACTTTTGCTCTTTTTTCATTATCTATGAAGAAGTTAATTGTAATTTCCTTTAAATTAACTTTTTCAGATTTGTATTTATCGAATTTGTATTCTGCATGTATCATACCCTCAAGTGCTGCACTATAAGTTCTTCTTGTACATAAACCATTTAATTTAGGAATATATACTTTTATTTCATCTTCTTTTTTTGCTTGCATTTCTTTAGCTAATTTGTAGAAAATTTTTCTAACTTTATCTATAGTTATTTCTTCTTTTTTCCCTAAACCTATTAATGCTACTTTTTCTTTATCTTCTAAATCTCTATAGATTAAGATTTCACTTTCTTTACCTGAAAAAAGTCCAACTTCATTCATTTTGCTAAAAACAACATTATCTACTTTTTCATTTTCATAAACTAATATAGCTTCTAATCCGTTTTTAGTATTTTCCATTCCAATATTATATTTCATTTCTTATCCTCTTTCTATATTTTTTCTACTAAATTTCTTGCATGATCACATACTCTTGTAAAGTGTGATATTAAATCTATATATGAAAGACCTGCATGAATTTCACATTCTTCTGCACTTAATCTCTTAATATGATTTTTTCTTATTTTTTTCTCATATGAATACACTCTATTATGTAAATCTAATGCTTCAAATACTTTTCCTTTATCTCCATGTTTAATAGCTTCTATAGCACATTCTATCATTTCTGTTGATATTTGTAACATATTATTTATTTCATTATGTGCATATTCTGAGAATTTTAAACTTTTTCTTATTTCGTATTCAACATCAAGTAATATACCGTCAGCATGATCTCCTATTCTTTCAACATCTCTACACATATCTAAGTATATTCCTAATTCTTCTCCTTCTTTTTCACTTAAGTTTTCTCTTGAAAGATCTGATAAATATTTAGTTATTTCTCTATCTAATGTATTAATTCCTTCTTCTCTTCTTTTTATTTCTTCTGCAAGTTTTTCATCATGAGTATGGAAAAATTCAACAGATTTTTTTAAATTTTCTAAAGCAACTTCTATCATTAATATCATTTCTTGTTTTACTTGTCCAAGTGCTATAGAAGGTGTTTGAATTAACGCTCTATCAAGATATTTAACTGTGTATTCTTCATCAATTTTATCTTCTTTAATAACCTTAGTAACAATATATGCTAAAACTCCTATGAATGGGAATAGTATTATTGTATTTAAAATATTAAATGTTCCATGAGCAAAACCTATAGTTAATTTAGGAGTAAGATGTAAAAATTTACTCATTCTTTCTACAAGTAATGTGAAAGGAGTTAAAAATACCATGAATATAGTTGTTCCTATAACATTAAATAATACATGTGAAAGAGCTATTCTTTTAGCTGCTGAACTAGCTCCTATTACTGCAATTACAGCTGTTATAGTTGTTCCTATATTATCACCAAATAATACTGGTAATGCAGCTCTTAAATTAATTAAGTTATCTTGATAGATATTTTGTAATATCCCTACAGTTGCTGATGAAGATTGAACTATCATAGTAAGAGTTGTACCTATAAATACTCCTAATAGTGAATTTTTACTTAAATTTACTGTTAAGTCTATAAATTCTGGTAAACTTCTTAAAGGATGCATAGCTTTAGACATTAAACTTAATGCAAAGAATAATCCTCCAAATCCAAATATTACTCTTCCTATGTTATTTATACTTTTTCTATTAGTGAAAGTTAATAAGGCTACCCCAGCAAAAAGTATTGGTAATGAATAACGAGAAATATTAAATCCTATAATTAAAGCAGTAATTGTAGTTCCTATATTAGCTCCCATTATGATTCCAATAGCCTGTCTTAAATTAAGTAATCCGGCTCCAACTAATCCTATAGTTATTACTGATGTTCCAGAGCTTGATTGTATTAAACCTGTAACGAATACTCCAACTAATACACCTAGAAATGGAGAAGTTGTATATTTATCTAAAATATATCTTAACTTTTCTCCAGCCATTAATTGTAATCCTTCTCCCATATATTTTATACAGAAAAGAAATAAACCTAATCCTCCTAAAAATGTAAATATCATTTCTTTGTAATTTATAACTTGTGTCATTAATTTCCTCCTAAAGTATATTCGAATACATTTCTTTCAGTTCCATCATTTGCATGAACTTTAGCTATATATTTAAAATTTAATTTATCAATTAATTTTATCATTGCGATATTATCTTTATGTGTATCTATTCTTACAACGAATCTAGAATCTTTTGTAGAGATTCTTATTAATTTTTCTAAAAATTCTTTCCCTATACCTTTATTCATTTCATTTTTATTCACCATAACTCTGTGTATAGATGAATAATCAATGTTATTATTAATATTTCCATCATATGTTTTAAGATACATATTATCTATATCATAATTTAAAGAAGCATAAGCATAGATTTGATTATCTTTTTCATAAATATATCCTCTCTTAAGTTCTATATCATTTTTAAAATCTTTTTCTAAAGGATAATTATTAGACCATTGAGTTAATCCAATTTCTTTTTGATATTCTATTGCAAGTTCTTTAATTTCTAGTATTTTTTCCATATCTTCTAATTTAGCTTTTCTAAGCTTAAAATTATTTTTGGAGTTTTCTTTTTTCTTTATATTATATTTAGACATTAATCTTTCAATGTTGTTGTCATTTATAAAGGAGTTAATTATTTTAAATATATGTTTATCTAAGTTATTTAAAATATTTTTTTCCTCTTCAGTAAAATTTCCTAAAACATGGGATATTACAGACTTGTTATTTGGTTTTCCTATACCTATCCTAAGTCTTATAAACTCATCTCCTATATGAGATATTATAGATTTTATCCCGTTATGACCTGCAGATTTTCCCTTGTTTTTAATTTTTATTTCTCCAATTTTTAAATCCATATCATCGTATATGACAATTAAGTCTTTTTTAGGATTTATTTTGTAGAAAGAAATTAATTCGTAAATGGCCTCACCACTTAAATTCATATATGTTTGAGGTTTTTGAAAAAAGACAGTTTCATTTTTAATATTTTCTTTAGTGTACAAACTTTTATATTTTTCTTTAAAATTTAAAATGTTATTGGATTTTAAATATTTGTCTAAATATATAAATCCAATGTTGTGTCTATTGTTTTCATATTCATTGCCAGGATTACCTAATCCGACTATTAATTTCACTTTACACCTCTTTCTATTTAAAATGTCAATTAATTTTACCATTTTTTTTTTTTTTTTTCTATTTATTTTTTATATTTCTCTATTGATTTTTATTAATTTTAAATGATTAATTTATTGATAATATATATTATTAGAAATATTTGTTTTTTTTGAATTTTTATTGATTAATAAATAATATATATTTATATATATTCATATTCTTTATCATTATTAGGGCTTTGAATTTGTGAATACCTTTTATTTCTCTGAATTAAATTGAATTTTTTCTTGTGTTTAACTTAAAAAAATTTGTGATTAATTTTTATTCACAGTCTATTCCTGATTTATTCAGAACTAACTATTTTTTGTGATTAAGTTAGTGTTATTATTTTAAAATGGTTAATTTAAAATTGTGCCTTAAAATACGAGAATAAGTTAAAAGTATCATAAATACTAGATTTGTTAATGTGTCTAACTATGTGAAAAAGTGTATAACTTGTATTTTTAAACGATCTACATTCATTTTATATTACAAAAACATGTAAATGTCAAATAAAATGGAAAATTTTACAAAATTTTAAATATGTGAATAAAAAAGATACAAGTTGTAAAATAGAGTGTTTTGAGTTATTCACAATTCAGATTTTTTTGTGCCTAAGTAATTTAAGTCTTTTAAAAGTGTAGTTTCAAGTTTTATGTGCCAATGTGAATAAGTCTTTCATAACCTAGATTTTTAAAGTTGAAATAGATTTTTTTTTGTGCTAAGATGTGTTATGAACAAGAGGAAAGGTATGGATTTATTCCAAAGGTATATATGTTATGTTAGAACCAAGCAAATTATGGGAGGCTTTAAAAAAAACTCTAGAAGAAAGTCAGATTATTTTTTCTGATTATATTAATCATAGTGTAAGGGCTATAGATTTCAGTAATTCAACTTTATTATTACAAATTGATGATTATAGGTCATACATAGAGATAGAGAATATAAAATCAGAAATAGAAAAAAAAGCCAGTCAACATTATGGAGCTTTGCTTGGTGAAATTTCTATAGATCTTCAAAAAAACTTTAAGGATTTTCTTAATTCTAATAATACTAATAAAAAAGATAGAATTTTTAATAATCTTAATAAAAAGTTTACTTTTAATAATTATGTAATAGGTGATAACAACCTATTTGCATATAAATTAGGAATGGCTATACTTGATGGGAAATTATCTAATAGCCCACTTATGATATATGGAGATTCAGGACTAGGAAAAACTCATTTAGCTCAGGCTATAGGTAATGAAATGATAGAAAAAAATCCCGAAAGTAAAGTATTTTATACTACATCTACAGAATTTTCTAATGAATTAATTAAAAGCTTTAGTGAAAGAACAACTATATCTTTTAAAGACAAGTATGCAGATTTAGATATGTTAATAGTAGATGATATACAGTTTTTTGAAAATATATTTGGTAAGGGTGACGATAAGATACAAAAAGAGTTCTATAATGCCTTTAATACATTACATATGGCAAATAAGCCAATAATATTAATATCTGATAAATATCCAGAAGAATTAACTAATGTTGAGGCTAGATTAATTTCAAGATTAGTTTCAGGGGCTTTAGTAGAACTTAAAATGCCAGATAAAACATCAAGAATTTCAATAATTAAAACTATAATCACTAAAGAAAATATACCAATGGATCAAGAATTGATGTATTTTATAGCTGATGAGTTAGAAACTAATATTAGAGAACTAGAAGGTTTTGTTAATACTATAGTTGCAAGAGTTAAGTTGATGAATGAAGTGGTTAATAAGAAGATGATAATTGATGAATTAAATAAGAAGCTAATTAAGAAAAAAAGCTCTATAACTTCTGAGAAAATACTTGAAACAGTTTCTGTTTATTATAACATAGAAAAATCTGAGATATTAGGTAAGAGTAGAAAAACAGAAATAGTTAGAGCAAGAGATGCTTCAAGATATTTACTTACTAATATATTAAAAATAACTTTAGGTGAAATAGGTAAAATGTTTGGTTCAGATCATACTTCAATAGTTAAGGCACTAGAAAAAATAAGGGTTATGGAAACAGAAGATCCTAGTAATCAATTACTAAAAGATATTAAAACATTAAAATCAAATATAGAAAGCTAATAAAGATGACATTTATGTTATCTTTATTTTAGTTATTAAGTTATAAATTATTTAAAAAGTAATATAAATTAGAATGGTTTTAGTAATATAAGTAATGATCAATTAGTTTAATACTGAATCAAAATAAAATTATAAAATAATACATAATAAATTGTTAGACCTGTTATTAATGATAAATTTAAATTAAGCAGAAATGAAAGTTTAATTGAAACAAATATTAATACAACAAGATAATTGGGAGAAGAAGATAATCCAGTAACAATATTTGAATTATTTTTAAATAAAAATATAGAAGAAAAAATAAAAGAAAAGTATGGTCTTACAAATTTGATTGGTTCTGATAATAATACATCCTATATCAAACATGCTTGATGGTATTATAAGCTAGGAAGAAAAGAATATTTTTAAAGGTAAAAATCCAGATATAAAATTAGTTAGACATAATTATGCTGGCTTTTATATTATGAATACATATGGGATATTAAGTATGTCATATAGTTTAGTTTATCATAATATCAATTTTCACTATTTATACCCTGATAGTAAATATTTAGATAAAATAGATAATAAGAAAAGATTGGAAATGGATTAAATAGGATAAGTTCAAACTATAAATTAGGAATAAAGTTAAGAGTTATATAAGGCTTAAATGTAATAGTTAAAGTAAATTTAAATACAAAATTAAATTTGGAAATAGATTATAATTTTTAATTGAAATAGGAAAATATTATCATTTTTTATTTTATAAATTTAAACTATTGACAAAACAGTGGGGGGGGGGGTATAATTTTTATGAAAATTTTACAGATATTCTATTTTTTTAAAATATATATTTTTGTAATAAACAATTAATTTTTGATAAATATTTTAATGAGAGTATTTTAGATATACTAACTAAAATATTTTTTGTTTTATTAAACAACAAAGAAAGGAAATTATATAAAGAAATGAAAAAAATAATAAATATTTTTATTATAATATTGATTATGGGAATTAATACATTTTCACGAAATACAAATTATTATGATTTAATAAT
>NZ_LKKV01000072.1:0-23541 GCF_001902585.1 Streptobacillus notomytis
TTTTCATAATAGTGTGTAGTAATTCTTACATCCTTATTACTTATATTAGTTGTAAATGGATGCTCACTTTCCTTAATTACACCTGAGTTATAGTCAAATTTTAAAATTTCTGATATTTCTTTAGATAATTCTTTTTGTTTATCTATAGGATAAGATTTTGATAAAAATCTAGTTTTAATATCTTTTAATTCTTCTCTTTTTTTAGTAATTACTTCCTTAATAAATGGAGTCAATTCTTCTTTAATATTTTTGAAGAATTCATCAACTATTTCTACCGTTAATTCATTTTCATAATCACTTAATAAAAGATTATATGGATGTCCATTATACCCTCTATATTTTATAAACTCCTTATTATATCTTATTACCTCCTCTAAATAAGGGGCATATTCTCCTAAATTATTACTTCTTTTTGCTTCTCCCCATTTTTGAGTAGATATTGTAGAAAGTTCAGAATATTTAGAATATACATCTACAGGTATTTTACTCATCTTATCAAAAATATTTTTTCTTAGATTTAATATTAATTTTTTATCAATTTCATTAAGTTTATCAAAGTCTAAACTATAAACTATATCTTTTACCTCATCATTTACTAATGTTAGATAAGAAAGTTCACTTAAAGTACCTAAAGTTTTAGATATACTTACAGCAGCATTTACTGGTGCTTCTGTTTCTAAATCCCAAGATAAAATTATCATTGCATGTTGATATGCTCTATTTTTTTCAAGTATCTCTTTTAATCTAGTTATTTTATCCATTTAAATCACCTTTTCTATTTTTTTATTTTTATCTTAATTATACATTCTTTTATATATTTTTTCAATTAAAATTAAAAACTATTTATTGTAAATTTTCTTGATTGTTGATACATGTATTAATTTTATTAAAAAGATGTTTAAGTTTTACCCTAAACACCTTTAATATTACCACTTATAGTCAATATTTAATATTGCTTTTGCATTTGTTGATTTATACTTGTATGTTGGATATGAATCATTAGTAAAGTTTACTTGAACTTCTACTTTTGGTTTTACAGTTAATCTATCATTTAAAATTTTAAATTCTCCCTCTATACCAGGTTTTATTGCTATTACTGATAAGCCACTTTTAGATTCATATTTAGACTTTTCTTCTTCTATTTTTTTCTTTTCATTATTCCCTATTCCTATTATTCCATTTTCATCCATTAATTTTCTTTTTATATCTTTTAATACACTGTATAACTTATCTGATTTATACCCACTTAAATATGAAAATTCTAAATTACTTATTAACTTTATTCCATCTACTATTTCATAACCTAAACTATTTTTATTATACACCTTATAACTATGATTAGTGTCTAATAACAATTCTTTTAATACTGGACTTTGTTGTTTTGAAGAACTTGATATAGAATTATTTCCATTTTTAAAGTCAAATAATACTATTGCATTTAATCCTGTTTCATTCTTAAACTCAACTTTATCACTTAAATTAGCTTCTATTATACCTTTTAAATCTCCTAAAGCTAATATTTCCATTCCTTTTTTCTCTAATAATTTAACCTTATTTGAACTAGTTAAGTTTAGTTCTCCTTTTAATCTTAAATTATTGTTTACTCTATAGTCTACATTATTATCCATCCATGCATTTATTATAGAATAATCCTCATTATCAGAATATGATATTAAATATCTTGCATCTATACTATTTTTTAACATTAAGTTATTTGTTTTTCTATCATATGTTATTCCTACTCCTACTAATCCTAAATGTTTATGTGTTAATTCTTTACTATCATTCATATCCATATTGTATCTATATTTTGATGAAAGTCTTAAAGTAATATCTCCTAGCTTTGTATTTAACTCATTATCTGTGTAAGCTAATAAGACTGTAAAATCTTTGTTCTTATTGTTTGTATCATTTTTCTTATATTTATTAGTATCTATTTTAATTCCATTTTTAATATCTGTTAATATTTTACTTCTTACTTTAATATTTGATTTAAGTTCAATATTCTTATTGATGTATCCTAAATTAAATAAAAACTCTTCTTTTTGAACCAAGCTATTAGTCTTGTCTTTTTTAGGTCTTGGTTTACTATATATCTCTTTACTTTCATTCTCACTATAATCATACATAGTTTCATGTTTTAAAGTTGTCTTTAAATTAAGATTTCTGTTTTTATATACTAAACTTCCTTCTCCTCCAAATGTTCTATCCTTATCACTCCTTATTATAGAACCTATGTGTACATATGTTTTCCCTATTATTTCTAAATTTCCTACTTTTCCTGATAAAGATACATCTCCCTTTACTCTACCCATTCTATCTAATACTTCATGTATGTCTTTTAGTTTGTAATTAAAATTTCCATTTATGTTAAAATTACCTAATCTTTGATTTAGATTTAAGAACCCTTCAAACCTACTTTTCTCATATACTAGTTCTTCAGCAGAATATATTATACCTATCTTTGATTTAGTTGTCTCATAATCTAAATCTAATACTCCTGATATTAATACCTCATCATTTTTAAATCTTAATCCCTGTGAATGATAAAACTCTTTTCTTGCCATTTCATCTTCTTCATATTTCTTATCCCATAATCCTCTTAACTTTAACCCCTCTTTTACATTTTCCTCCATTCCACCTTTATGTTGGTATCCTCCATTAAATGTAAGCTCTATATTCTTATTTAACTTCCTTTTAAAGTTTAATCCAATGTTAGCTATCCCATCTAGTCCTTCAATTGTTTTTAAATTAGTTTTTTTATCCATTTTGTATTTTAAATCTTTTCCTACTACTTCTCCACCAAGGAATACAAATAGGTCTTTATTCTTTCCTATTAAAGCTCCTATATTAAGTTCTTTTTTCACTTCATATTTAATTAAAGGATTATTACTAGCTAATTGTTTATTATTCTCTTTTTTTTCATGTCTTAATCTTAATTCTGTATTATCTCTTACATATATATTCTTTTTAAATATCTCATTTGATGAACTTGAATTTAAAGCTAATACATCTATTATTGATTTACCACTTAATTTCTCCCATGTATATTTCAATCCTGTTCTTATCTTATTACCCATTACTATATATCCAGTTTTATGAAATAGTATACTAGCTTCATATTCTACTTCTATATTAAGGTTATCATTAACCTTGTATTTTAATCCTAATTGTGGACTTATTGTTGCAAAGGAGTTATTATTTATAGTAATTGGTCCCCAATCTCTAATAACCTCCACCTCACCATCATCATTAAGTTCACTCCTATCACTAATGATTTGTTTATCTAAATTAGCCCCCACTTTACCAACAAGTCCTAACTTACTACTTTCATTTAACCTCTTCTCCCATTCATATCCCACATATCCCCTAAAGCTAAAGCCTTTATTATATATTGAATTAAGATCATGATTTGTACTAAGTTCATTATCTATAAATCGTTGTTCTCTTTTATTATAATGAGCTATATATATTCCAGCTAATACATTATTCTTGTAATCTAATCCTGCTCCTATTGAAAGATTATACATAAAAAAATTATTAAGTAATTTCCAAGTAGATGCACTTAAATTTAAATCTGTTATTAATTTAAAATTATTCCCTAGGTTATATCCCAAATTAGCATTTAATGCATAAAGATGTTCTACCCTTATTTCATTATCTGTGCCAACTAATTTACGAGCTGCATTAAAAAGAGAATATGATGTGTTTAAATTAATATCTAAATCCTTTAATTTCTTCTCATACTCATACTTTAAATCTAATTTCTTACTAGAATGTAATTTTAACTCTATACTACCAAATTCTTTAAAGTCTAATCCTAATGCTCCATAGTAATTTTGAGGTTTAAATGTTTTAGCTCCGAAATCCAATCCACCAGATAATTTTAAAAATTCATATATTTTAGCAGAACCATAAAGTTCATTCTTTAAAAACATATTCCTTGTACTTAAAATAGTACTCTCACTATTAACCTTTAATAACAACTCTATCTTCTTTGCCTTACTAAAGTTAAAGAAGTCATCCTCCTCTTTTACTTCATTTACTTTCTTTATTTCATTTGCTTTCTTTGATATAGATGTGTTTCTTCTCTTAGATGATAATATTAATGCATTAGTTTCTATATTATCTGATAATGATATATTAACCATCATTATAGATAATAATGTTAAAGTCTTTATTCCCTTCATTATCTAGCCCCTCTCTACCATCTATATTCCACTTGTAATCTTGCTTTTACATTTACTGCTTTGTATTCTAACTTACTCTTATCCTTACCTACCTTAGCACTTACATCTACCCCTAAGCTTGGCTTAACATGTAGCTTATCATTTAAGTATTTTAAACTTAATTCTGCACTCGGTGATATTAATAAGATTGCTTTGTTATCTTTTCCAAATGATGTCTCTTCTTCTGTTATCTTCTTAAGATCTCCCTCTGTATGTGTTATTATCCCATCTTCTCCTATTCTTTCTCTCTTTATCATTGTTAAACTCTCATATAACTTATCTGATTTTAATCCATATGCAAAACTTGTATCTATTCTACCTACTATATCTATATTATTATTTAATTGATATGTTACCTTATTTTCATTTGAAACCTTAAATGCATATTTTACATCTAAGTGTAAACTTTCATCTCCATGTTTATTCATATTACCACCATTATTATTGTTATGTTCTTTAAACAGTGATATAGTCTTTAATCCTAGTGTTGAAGTAAGGTCTGTTTTGTTATTTAGTTTGTATTCTACTGTCCCCTTTGTGTCTGCTAATAATAGTATTTCATTTTTATCTGAGTTCTTGTCTATAAATGAGAATCTATTTGAACTTGTAAAGTTTACCTCTCCCTTTAATGATAACTTATCATTTACCTTATACTCTTGTCTATTATCACTCCAAAAGTTTATTACACTAAATGTCTTCTTATCCTTATACCCTATCTCATATCTTATATCAAAACTATGTTTTAATTTAAGTTCCTTTACCTTACTCTCATATGTTATTCCTGGTCCTACAAAGGCATATTGGTTATATGCTTCAATTTCACTAGCATTATCTTTAATATTTACTACCCCTACATATCTTCCTGCTAACCTAAAGTTGAAAGCTCCTAATTTATATCCTGCTCTACTATCAACATATATATTAGAGATTGTTTTTTTAATGTCTGTATTATTAGATGTTATTTGATTATTTTTCTTGTATTCATCCATTTCTAATTCTATTTTTTTCTGTTTTTCTTTCTTAAGATCTACCCTACCCTTTATTAGCCCATTTGTTTCAAAGTCTATATTCTTATTAGCATACTTTAATCCTAGTTTTAATTCTGGTTGTAATCTTATCTTTAATTTATCAGGATTTATTTTATCTACTTGTCTAAAGGCTAACTTATTATTAAAGGCTGTTGATAGCTCAAAGTTATTAATAGTATATTTAACTTCATTCTCACTTGTTATTTGATAATCCTTCTTACTTGGTATTATTGTCCCTAAATATACTATACCCTTATTATATGTCTTTAAATTTCCTACATTACCTCTTGCACTTAATTCTATGTTTAATCTTCCTCCTTTTGAATAAGTGCCGTTGTCTTTATTTGTGTCTGGTCTTTCATACTTAAACTTATGATCTATGTCTAACTCTATATCATAGTTTGATTTATTTGTCTTTAAATTTAAAAAGCTTTCTAATCTATTATTTGAATTTGCTGCATATCCTGCTGTATATATTACTCCACTTTGTAGTTTAAATAGTTTATGGTTATAATCTACTACTCCTGAAAATAAAGTCTCTTCTCCTTTAAATCTTAATCCTTGTCCACGGTAATATCTTTTTAGTTTATATTTGTCTTTTTCTATTTCTTCTTTCCATTCTCCTCTACTTTTTAATACTTCTCTTATATTTTCTTCAAAGGCTTTCTTATTCATTGCTTTATCATTATATTGATAGGCTGCATTTAATATTAAGCCTATATCTTTTGTTATTGCTTTTTTTACATTTATTCCTAAAAGGATTTCTCCTCCAAAGTTAGTATCTTTATCTAAGTTTACTTCACCTCCTACAAATGTAAATACTTCTTTGTTTTTACCAAATATTCCTCCCCAGTTTAATTCTGTTGATGCTTTTTTGGTAAAGGCATTTTCATAACCAAATTCTGTTTTACTATCGTTTTTAACGTAGTATTCTGCACTTAATGATGCTACTCCTATAGCTAATAAGCTTATCATCTTATACTTTGACATCTTTCCTCCTATATTTATTATTAATATCTTTCATTGTTTTCAGTTAATTATACCCCCCCCCCTGACCTTTTTGTCAATGATTAATAAAGTATCATAAACTTCATAAAATCTAGCTTTGTGAATAAATTCTCTAATCATATTATTACAACTTTAATTAAAAAACTGAAACTATATTTTTATTTAAAATTTAATAGATTTCAAATAAAAAATGTCTTAAAACCTTTCTAAACTAGTTTTAAGACATTAAGTTATTTATCAAATTTAGATTTATAGAACATTTCATTCATAACTTCTAAAAGTTTCTTTTTATCATCTTCATCTACATTTTTATCATTAAAGAATAAAGTCGCTTTTTTTACTATATCATTTAATTCTACAAATTCTTCTATATTTGCTCCAGCTAAATTCATAATATTTATTTTATCTAATGAATAAATCTCACAAAGACCTGCTAAAACTTTTATAGGCGTTTTATTATTTTCACCATCTTCTATTCTCTTTATATTAGTATGTGCATAACTTATTCCTTTTTCATTTAATTTACCTTCAACTTCTCTTAATGAATATCCTTTTCTTTCTCTGGCATTCTTTAAAGTTTGTCCTAAATCCATCATAAACTTCCCTCCAGCTTTAATAATATAACATATTATATCATTAGAGTTAGAAAAAAGCAACATTTTTTTATTTTTTCAAAAATATAGTTGCATTTTTAAAACTAATGTGATATATTAGTGTTATAAAAATAAAACGACGGAGAAATGATATGATAAAAATATTATTAAAAAAGGCAAATTTTGAATACTTATTAGAAATGATACTTAATTTATTACCATATACATTAATACTTAATATTATCCCTTTATTTATAATAGAATTCTCTTTAAAATCTATATTAATATTATCTATAACATTTATATTACAAGTTTGTTTATTATTTAAGCTTGCAGATATTTTTGAATAAATTTTCAAAATAAAAAAACACCTTAGGTGTTTTTTTAATTAAAATTTTAATATAGAATATATTTCTTTTCCTTTTAATATATCTTTTCCTTTTAGGTCTACAAGTTCTATTAGAAACGCTAATTCATATACTTCTGCTCCTAATTCTTCTACTAAATCTACCATAGCTTTTGCAGTTCCACCAGTAGCTAATAAATCATCAACTATTAAAACCTTCGCCCCTTTTTCAAATGCATCTTTATGAATTTCTAAAACACTCTTACCATATTCTAATGAGTATTCAGCTCTTACAGTCTCAGCTGGTAATTTACCTGCTTTTCTTGCTGGAACAAATCCTGCACCTATATTATATGCTATTGCAGATGCAAAAATAAATCCTCTGGCATCAGCACCTAATACATAATCAATTCCTTTATCTTTATATCTATTAGTGAAATCTTCTATTATAAGTTTTAATCCTTCTTTATCTTTTAATGCAGTAGTAATATCCCTAAATATTATACCTTTTTCTGGAAAATCAGGTATACTTCTAATCATTTCATCTAATTTTTGAATTTCTAATTTGTTCATTTTCGCTCCTATCTTTTGATAATAAGCTTTACTTTTTCTATTTTCTTATTATCAACCTTTAAAACTTGTATTATATAACCATCATTTATAACCTTATCATTTTCTATTGCTACTCTTTCAAGCTTATATTGTATATATCCTGAAATAGTATCATATTCTTCAGATTCTTCTATATCTAAATCATATTTTTCATTAATTTCTTCAACTAAAGTTTCTCCTAATAGTTCATATACATTTTTTGATATAGATTTAAAATTTTCTTCTTCTATATCATATTCATCTCTAATTTCCCCTACTATTTCTTCAAGTAAATCTTCTATAGTTATTAATCCTAATGTTCCACCATATTCATCTATAATTATAGCCATATGTTGTTGTTTTTGTCTAAAAAACTCTAACATATATGTAAGCGTTACTGTTTCTGGAACATATACTATATCTTTCATTAAATTTTTAAGTTTAATATTTCTATCATTACATTTTAATAAATCCTTAGTATACATAACACCACAAATATTATCTATACTCTCATTATATAATGGTATACGTGAAAACTCATGCTCTATTATATCATCCCAAACATTATCTAAAATATCTTCACCATCATAGGCTATTATAGAAGTTCTTGGAGTCATAATTTCTTTAACTGTAGTATCGGTAAAATTAAATATACTATGTATCATTTCTTTTTCTTCTTTTTCAACTTCAGTATTATCTGCATAATTAATAATATTTCTAATATCTTCTTCGGTAAGATCTCTTTCTTCTTTATTTTTACCATCACTAAATATATTATTAATTTTCATATATATACTTTCTACTATTAATACAAACGGGAATAAAACTATCATTAATACATCAATAAAATCTATAGTATTTATTAATGTCTTATATACATCTATCTTAGATATTGCTTTTATAAAAATCTGAAGTAGTATTAATAATGATATAATTATAGCAAAAAATAGTATACTAAAATTAAAAAATCTTCCTACATTAAAAATAATAATTTTTAAATACATAGTTATTAATACTATGTTTAAAATATCAGATGTTACCTTGTATCTTATTAATTTTTCCAAAAATTTTGCTACTTTTTTTCTATTATCCTCTTCGACTTCTTTTAAATAATTTTTTTCTATATAATTAATATACATAAAACTTGTATTAAAAGCACTTAGTATAGAAAAAAATAATAAAATTATTAAAAAAGTTACTATAATATTAATACTTATCTTAATACATCTCCTTTTTAAAAAATATTATAATTAATTTTATCATATCATATATTTTTTTTCAATTATATATTATTAAGCTCAAATGCCCTAATAGTATTTTTAATTAAAGAATAAATAGTCATAGGTCCAACTCCACCTGGGACAGGTGTAATGTACCTAACTTTAGAATTTTCAATAACATCTTTAAAATCAACATCACCTGAAATTTTACCTTCAAATTCTGAAATACCTACATCTATAACCACTGCCTCATCTTTAATATGTTCACCTTTAATTAATCTTGGAACTCCTGTAGCACTAATTAATATATCTGCCTGTTTTACTTTATGGAATAGATCCTTAGTTTTACTATTACATACCTGAACTGTTGCCCCCTCGTTAATAAGCATTAATGCAAGTGGTTTTCCAACTATGTTTGATCTACCTATAATTACAACATCTTTAGATTCTATACTAATGTTATAGTAATTAAGTAATTCCATTATACCTTGTGGTGTACAAGAATAAATTCCTTTATCTTTAAATAATAGGTTACCCACATTTTCAGGATGAAATCCATCTACATCTTTTTTAGGATTTATGGCTGACATAACTGAGATATAGTTAATATGTGAAGGTAATGGAAGTTGTAATAATACACCATCAATTTTTTCATCATTATTTAATTTATTTATTTCAGATATTAGTTCCATTTCAGATATATTTTCTTCAAAAATTATTGTTTCTTGATATATTCCTAATTCATAACATTTTTTTGCCTTATTCTTTAGATATATAATAGAAGCTTTATCATTACCTACTCTAATAAATGCAAGACCTGCTTTTCTTCCTATTTTTTTCACTAAGATTTGATATTCTATTTTTAATTTATCATATAGTATATTTGATACATGAATGCCATCTAACATACTTTTAATCAAAATTAATTCCTCCTCTTAATTCTGGGTTTATTCTCCAAAAGTTTAATTCTTTTAATTTAGCAGAAATATCAGCATTTACAACTGCTGTATTAGTAGTTAATTCTAATTTATAATCTGTCATATTAAGTATTGCCTGTATTCCTGCACCTATTAGTTCATCAGCTGTGTCTTGAGCAAATTCACTATTTACTGCTAAGATTACAGTATGTACATTATTTTCATTAATATATTCTTTACATTTTTTAGCATCAGTAACTTTAATATCTAAATTAGGTATTTCCTTACCAATTTTTTGAGGATCTATATCAAATATTGCAGTTAATTTAAATCCTTTACCTAAAACATCAGTATTACGTGCTATCATAGTACCTACATTACCATATCCTAAAAGGATTACCTCATTTTCCTTATCTATACCTAATATACTTTCTATTTCTCCAATCAAAGCATTAATGTTATATCCTTTACCTCTTACTCCAAATTGTCCAAATGTAGAAAAATCCTTTCTTACTTGCACTGCTGTAGTATTCATCTTTTTAGATAATTCTATAGAATTAACTTCTGATTGTATTTTTTCTAAATCTTTTAAAACACTTAGATACAAAGTAAGTCTTGAAATTATCCGACCTGAAATTTCTTTTGCACTGTATTTTTTTGACATTAAAATCCTCCTCACTTCAATACATCTAATTTATTTATTTGTCTCCCATTAATAAAATCTAATGAACTTTGTTTCTTCTTTCCTTCTAATTTAAGCTCCTTAATTACTATGGCTCCATCTCCCGTTTTAACTACTATTCCTTCTTTCGTTAAATCTATTACAGTCCCTGGTTTTTCATCTCCAATATATTCTATAATATCTGAATTATACAATTTTAAAACTTTTCCATTTAAAGTAGTAAAAGCTTCAGGAAAAGGATTTAATCCTCTAATCTTATTAAATATAGTCAAACTATCTAAACTAAAATCTATTCTTGTTTCTTCTTTTTTAATAGGTCTTACAAAAGTTGCTAAGCTATGATCTTGTTTAGTTGCTTTTACTGTATTATTTTTCATCATTTCTATAGCATTCTTTACTCCAAGTGCTCCTAAAACTTTAAGTCTATCATGTAAGCTACCTAAAGTATCTTCTTTTAATATTTCAGTTTCAAGTCTACAAATTATATCTCCCTCATCAAGATTTTCATTTATATACATTATAGATACACCTGTTTTATCATCACCATTTAATATTGCTGCATGTATAGGAGCTGCTCCTCTATACTTAGGTAATAATGAAGAATGTACATTTATTATACCATATTTTGGAAGATCTATAATATTTTTAGGTATTATCATTCCATATGCCACTACAACTATTAAATCTGCATTATATTTTTTCAATATCTCATATGTTTCTTCAGTTCTCAAACTTTTAGGTTGTACTATTTCTATATTGTTGTCCAATGCATATTGTTTAACAGGAGAAAAAACTATCTTATTTCCACGAGCATTAACTTTATCTATTTTGGTAAAAACAGCTAGTAGTTCTGTATTTTTATGTAAGTATTTTAAAGTTTCTATTGCAAAATCCGGCGTTCCCATAAATATTGTTTTCATTTCTCACCCCTAAAATTCTCTTGGTTTACTATTCTTCTTCATAATTTCTAATTTTTTTCTGATAAGATTTCTACTCATAGGACTTATTCTGTCTATAAATAATATTCCATCTATATGATCTAATTCATGCTGGAATGCACGTGATTTAAGTCCATTTAATTCTCTTTCTATAATATTACCATTCTCATCTTGATATCTTACAGTTATAATCTCAGGTCTTAATACATTTTTAAATATACCAGGTATACTTAAGCAACCTTCTTGAAATTCTACCATTTCCTCTCCAAAGCTTAATATTTCTGGATTTACTACCTTTACTATTTCATTATCTACTTCTAAAACAAAAAACCTTTTATCTATCCCAACTTGATTAGCAGCAAGACCTATACCATTAGCAAGTCTCATTGTTTTAATCATCTCATCTAATGTATTTCTTAATTCATCATTAAATTCAACAACTTCATCTGATTTTTTTCTTAAAATTGGTGCTTCATAAACGTAAATGTTCAATTTTATCACTACTTTCTAATATAAAGTTAGAGGATCAATATCAACTAAAATTCTTGTTACATTATTACTTGATCCTTTTATAGCAAAAAGTAATTTCCTATTTTTTGCTATTTCATTTTTATTACTTTTGATATATATATTATATCTAAAATCATCATTTATTTTAAATATTGGGGCTTTTTCAATATGGGATACTTCTGCAAAATTTTTGGTAATATCTTCATGTATTTTTTTAATTACCTTTAATGCTCTTTCTTCTTTTTTATCAGAAACTATTATTTTAATCATTCTACTAAAAGGTGGTAAATTAAGTAATCTCCTTATATGTATATCATATTCAAAATACCCTTCAAAATCTCCTGATACTATTGATTTTATTAATTTTGAATCAGGAAAATAACTTTGAAGTATTACCTTACCTTTTTTATTACCTCTACCTGCTCTACCTGCTGATTGTGTTACAAGTTGATAAGTTTTTTCTCCTACTCTAAAATCACTTAAAGATAATAATTGATCTGTATTAATTACTCCAACTAAGGTAACATTAGGAAAATGGAACCCTTTAGCAAGTATCTGTGTTCCAATAGCTATTTGATACTTATTTTCACCAAATTCTTTATATGCCCTGTCAAAATCTTTTTGACTTGTCATAGTACTTGAATCCATTCTAAGTATATTTTCACTACCAAATAATTCTGATAATTCTTCTTCTAATTTTTCTATTCCTACACCTAAAAATTCTAAGTTTTTACTATTACAATAAGGGCAAATATCATACATCTTCCTTCTATATTCACAATGTGAACATTCTAAAATATTTTTAGACTTTGAATACCTTAGATTAACACTACACTTTGGACAAGTCATTTTTTCTTTACATTCTATGCATCTAACTAATAGTGAATGTAATTTTCTATTTAATATTAATATGACCTGTTCACCTTTTAATAATACATCCTTCATGTTTTGAAGTAATTTTTCAGATAACATAGATTTTTCATTAGATAAATCCACTACCTCTATTTCTGGTAAATCCATATTATTAAATCTTTTATTTAAAGTAATTAATTTAAACAAATTTTTCTTTGCAAGATAATAACTTTCAAATGAAGGAGTTGCACTTCCTAATATGACATTTGCTCCTTCTTGCATAGCCCTTTTTATAGCTACATTTCTACTATGATATCTTGCATTATCCTCTTGTTTATAAGTATTTTCATGCTCTTCATCTATTATTATATATCCTAAATTCTTAACAGGAGCAAACAGTGCTGATCTTGCACCTAGTATAACCTTTGAGTTACCAGAATATATATTAAGCCATTCTTTAAGTTTAGTTGATGGACTCATTTTACTATGAATTAAACTTACACTACTACCAAATACTTTTTTTATACCTTTAACCATTTGTGAACTTAAAGAAATTTCAGGTAACAAGAATATACTTGATTTATCTTTTCTAAGTGCCTCTTCTATTAACTTAATATATATCTCTGTTTTTCCACTACCTGTTATTCCATGTAATAAAAAAATACTTTCATCAGAATTTAATATTTCTTCATAAGCCTTTTGTTGATATTCATTTAAAACTATATTATTATTAATAACTACTTCTTTTTTTCCTATTTCTACTAATTTTTCCTTATACATTTTCTCATAAGGTCCTAATATCTTAAAACTAGCATTAAAATCAGTTATGTAATATGAATTAATAAATATAGCTAAGTTTAATATGCTTTCTGGTATTTTAACCATATTTTCCATAACTCTATTTATTTTTTTAATTTTAAAATCTCCTATTTCTTCTTTCTTAGTTTCTCTAATAACTACTCCTAATACTTCCTTATTTCTAAAATTAATCTCAACAAAAGTTCCTATATCTAAAGGGAAGTCAGATTCATAAGTATATGTGTTAATATATTTTTTTACATATATCTGATAATACATCTTCATTCCCCCTTTCTATTATCTTAATTCTAATCTAATTTTATCTCCTGATCTAATTTTTGCTCCAGCTTTTGGATACTGTTTTATTACCTTTCCATTACCTGTAATGGAAACAACATATTTATCTATACCTAATTCTAATAAATTTTTCTTAGTTACTCCTATTAAATTAGGCATAATATTCATAGAAAATTCATTTTTAATATTTTCTATTTTCTTATTTCTATTTTCCTTAATTTCTACAACCTCTAATTCAGAAATATTTTGTACTACTTTCTCACTTGGATTAACATTTTTATACTTTATTATCTTATCTAAAATATCTCTAGCAAGTGGCAGTGCAACTGATGCTCCATAATATTCTCCACGTGGCTCATCTACAGTAATTAATATACTGTATTTAGGTTTATTAGCTGGAAAAAATGTGAAAAATGATGAAAAGTATTTTCCTGCTTCATATCCCCTAGGTCCTGCTTTTTGAGCTGTACCTGTTTTTCCACCTATTCTATACCCATCAAGTTTTATTCCACGTCCAGTACCACTTGAAACTACTTCTTCAAGTATTTTCTTTATCTTATTACTTACATTTTCACTAATTACTTTACCCTTACTATGAGTCTCAAAATTTTTAACTATTTTCCCATCACTTCCAACTATTTTTTCTACTATCTGTGGAGTTATTAAATCTCCACCATTAATAGTTGCATTTAATGCTACTAATATTTGAAGCTGTGTCATATTTATCCCTTGACCAAAAGATACATTAGATCTTCTAACTTCTGTAAATTCTTTTAAAGTCATTAAATTACTACTAGTTTCATAAGATGTATCTATACCTGTTTTCATACCTAAACCAAATTTTGATAAATAGTTATAGAAAACTTCAGGGGTCATCATTTGTGATATTTTTACTAAACCTACATTCCCTGAATGTACCATTATTTTAGATACTGGTAATGTTCCTTTAGTACTCTCATCATGATCTCTTATTATTCTATTTTTTACCTTAATATATCCATCAGAATGTATTAATGTATTCTCATTAATTAATCCCTCATTCATAGCCATTGATATAGTTAAAGGTTTAAATATAGACCCCGGCTCAAATAATGAAGTAATATTATGATTTTTTATTTCTGCCCTATTAGATGCTTTAGGGTATGAACTCATAGCAACTATCTTTCCTGTATCACTTTCCATTACTATACCCATAGTAGTAGTTGCTTCAAATTTATCATGTGCATCTTTTAAAATATCATCAAGTGAGTATTGTAATAAAGAGTCTATCGTTAATACTACATTATCTCCATCTTTTGCTTTTTTAACTATTTTTTCATCTACCAAATATGGTAATGTATACTCTGCCAAAGATGCTGAAAAAGGAGCTGTTCCTGTTGATTGTCCATTTTCACCTTTAAGCATTTTATTGTATCTATGTTCTACTCCATACACACCATTTTCTTCATTATTAAGAAAACCAACTATAGTTTCAAATACAGAATTATTAATATATTCTCTTTTAAATTTTCTAGTAAAGTAGACAAATCTTGCATTAAAAGTCTCTCTATCTTTTTTTCTAGCTTCTTTAAGTAATTCATCAATTTGATCTTTTTGAGCAACGTTAACTAATACATTTTTAAACTCATAATATTTCTTATTTTTCTCTTTTAATTCAAAGATTTTATTAACAGTTTCTTCAATTTTAATATTTCGTATTACTTTATTAATAATCTTTACAAATTTTTCTATTTCTTCTCTATCTTTAAGTAATGTCGGATCTACAACTATACCTTGATATTCTAAATCAACAGCTAATTCTAAATTATCACTAGTAAGTATAGAACCACGTTTAGCTTTTATTTCTTTAATATATGACCTTATAGGTGTAATAACGTCAAATGAAAAATCTCTATGTAATACTTGTAAAAAAAACAATCTTACTATTACTAACAATAGAAATAAAAAGAAAAATGTAAAGTATACTCTTCTTTTATTTTTTTCTTTTAAAAACCATCTATCTAATTTACTCATATATTTACCTTATTTCATATTTTTTATTAATAAATCTTGAACTAATTTAGGATTTGCTTTACCTTTAGATATTTTCATAGCCTGTCCCATTAAAGCTTTAATAGCCCTATCTTTACCATTTAAGAAATCTTGAACAGATTCAGGGTTTTCAGAAATTACTTGTTTAACAATATTTTCTATTTCTCCCTCATCAGATATTTGTAACATACCCTTTTCTTTAACAATTATATTAGGATCCTTATCATCACTTAGCATTATTTCAAATACTTCTTTAGCTATTTTTGAACTTATTGTTCCAGATTTTAATAAAATAATTAATTTTGCTAAATTTTCACTACTTATACTAAAATTATCTATACTAATATATTGCTCTTTAAGTACTCTTAATACTTCTGTTAACATCCAGTTAGTTGAAAGTCTTGGATCTCCTGAAAACTTAACTAGTTCTTCAAAATAGTTTGCAAGATTAATAGATGTAACTAAATTTCCAGCATCAACCTCAGAAATATTGTATTCATTTACAAATCTTGCTAATTTCTCATCAGCAAATTCAGGCATTTCTTCTTTTAATCTAGTTATTCTTTCTTCACTAATTATTACTGGTGGTAAATCAGGTTCTGGAAAATATCTATAATCCATAGCTTCTTCCTTGTTTCTCATAGCTCTTGTTATGCCCTTTTCATCATCCCAAAGCCTTGTTTCCTGAATTACTCTTTCTCCTCTTTCTATTAATTCCATTTGTCTGTTTGCCTCATATTCTATAGCCCTTACAACAGCTTTAAACGAATTTAAATTCTTAGTTTCAGTTCTAGTTCCCAATTTATCTGAACCCTTTTCTTTAATAGATACATTGGCATCACATCTAAGTGAACCAAATTCCATACTTACATCACTTACACCAGTATATTTAATTCTTTCCTTTAAATTATTTAAATATATATATGCATCTTGAGGATTAGTAATACATGGTTTAGTAACTATTTCTATTAATGGTATACTTGCTCTATTAAAGTTTAATATAGATTCATGTTTTGTATGTATACTTTTAGCCGTATCTTCTTCTATTTGTATTCTTTCTATTTCAACCTTAACATCTTTATCATTTCTTTTAAATTCTAAATAACCATTTTCTGCATAAGGTTTAAAATATTGTGTAATTTGATAATTTTTAGGAGAATCTGGATAAAAATAGTTTTTTCTATCAAAATAACTTAATTTATTAATATCACAATTTAAAGCAAGTGCCGCTTTAATAGCATAATCTAAAACTTCTTCATTTAATCTAGGAAGAGCACCAGGTTGACCTGTTGACACTGGAGAGATACAAACATTAGGATCTTTTTCATCATAATTTGCATCAGCATCACACCATATTTTAGTTTTAGTTTTTAATTGGCAATGAACTTCCAGACCTATTACTATATCATACTCTTTCATAATCAATCTTTCCTCTTTCCATCTCATATTTATGTGTAACATTTAATAATAAATCTTCTCTAAAATAGTTAGAAATTATTTGCATTCCTACTGGTAATTTATCTACAAATCCTACTGGTACAGAAATTGCTGGAAGTCCTGCAAGTGATACTGAAACAGTATATATATCAGATAAATACATTTCTATAGGATTATTTGATTTTTCTCCTTTTTTAAATGCTACATTAGGTGTTGTAGGTGTTATTATTACATCTACATTCTCAAATGCTTTTTGATAATCATTTTTTATTAATCTTCTTACCTGAGATGCTTTTTTATAATACGCTTCATAAAATCCTGAACTTAAAACATATGTTCCTATCATTATTCTTCTTTTAACCTCTTTACCAAATCCTTCAGTTCTAGATTTAACATATATATCTTCTATATTATCAGCATCTGCCCTATATCCATAACGCATTCCATCATATCTTGAAAGATTAGATGAAGCTTCAGCTGATGAAATGATATAGTAAGTTGGGATAGAATACTTACTGTATTCAAGATTAATATCTACTATACTTGCTCCCATTTTTACTAATACATCTAAAGCAGCTTCTATACTTTTTTTAATTTCTTCAGATAACCCTTTAAAGAAGTTTTTATCTATTCCTATTCTTAAACCATTAATATCCTTATTTAATAATTCTGAGTACTTAGGAACTTCAACACTAGCTGTAGTAGGATCATATATATCCTCACCTGCAATTATTTCTAAAGTTTTAGCAACATCTTCAGAAGTTCTTGCAATTATTCCTACTTGATCAAGACTTGAACCAAAAGCCATAAGCCCATATCTTGAAACTCTACCATAAGTAGGTTTTAATCCAACAGTACCTGTAAAAGCTGCTGGTTGTCTAACTGATCCTCCTGTATCTGTTCCTAGAGCTATAGGCACCTCTAAAGCTGCAACTGCTGCTGCTGAACCACCACTTGAACCACCAGGAACTCTTTCTAAATCCCAAGGATTTGACACCATTTTAACGCTAGAATTCTCATTAGATGACCCCATAGCAAACTCATCCATATTAGCCTTACCAACTAAAACTACATTTGCATCCTTTAATCTTTTTACTACAGTTGCATCATATGTCCCATAATATCCTGATAATATTTTAGATACTGATGTAGTAAGTTCTCCAAATGAAACTATATTATCCTTAAGAGCTATAGGAACTCCATGTAAAGAACTAGATATTTCTGTTTCATCTGCTTTTTTAGCTGAATTTATAGCATTTTCTCTATTAACAGAAACAAATGCTCCTATCTTATCTTCCATTTCATCTATTCTATTTAAAATTGAGTTAGTAACTTCACGAGAAGTTAATTTTCCCTCTTTTATTAATCCAGCTATTTCACTAGCTGTTAAAGTATATATTTTATTCATTTCCATCACCTATCATAACTGGTAAAGAAATAAAGTTTTCATCGCTTTTAGGAGCATTTTTTAAAAACATTTCCTTATCCATTTCAACCTTTGGTTCATGCTTATATATCTTACCTTCATTTTCTAAAATACTATATAAAGGTTCTACATTTTCTAAATTTAATTCATTTAAGCTTTCCATATGTTTAAAGATATCATTTAGATCTTTTTGAAAAGATTCTAATTCATTTTCTTCAAATGATAATTTAGATAGTTTTGCTAATTTAACTACTTCTTCTTTAGTAACCATTTTCTACCTACTTTCTTAAATTCGTCTACTTTAGATAATATCATATTTAAGTAGATTTTTCAATTGTTTTAAACCCACACAAACAAAAAAAGCCCATTAAATAGGCTCCTTATTTTTTAAACATCGCTTTAATTAAATTCTCTAATTCATTAAATTTACCTTTTAACTCCTTTAATTCTATATAAATCTCATAAACTCTCTCATCAAGTAAATTAATATTTCCATTTCTTTGTAATTTTAATATTTCCTTACTTCTTGAATCAATATTATCAAATCTATATCCAATACCTGCACCAAATGATACATATCCTTTTGTATTTAATGATCAGCTCGCCTTATATATCAAATTAGTTATATCATTTGTTCCTGATAAACCTAATGCAACTGCATGTTCTCCATTAAAATATCCATAAGATCCTGATATGTTATGACCTTTTCCATTTATCTGTGGTAAATTAGCTATATCTATAACATTTGCCACTCCAGAATTTGCAGCAACACCCTTAGATATGTCTAATTTTGTCTTATCTGATAAATCTATACTAACATCATTTCCACTTGCCATAGTTCTTATACTATCAGAACCTTTAATTCTAAATTTAAGTCCACCCTCTTTATTTAACTTCTCCATAGTAGTTTCACCTGTATCACCACTTAATGATAGAGTATTGTTAGATAATTTTTCTAATTTATCATTGGTTTTCTTATTTTCATCCAAATTATGTTTTATAGCATCATGTATAGAATGTTTACCTGTTTCTCCAATATTTGAAAAAGCTATGTTACCAGCAGTTACATTACCAGTATTTTGTAAAGCCGCTCATCCACCAAATATCGTTTTAACTGAATCAGCAAAATTCGATAGAACATTATTAGTAAAATAAAGTTGTGAACCATTTACTGCATCAGTAGACTCCTTAGTTATTTGACCCGCTGCTACATTTTGCAATTGTTTTTCCTTACCTTTATCTCCTATAGAAACAACTGAATCAGGTGTTCCTCCTGCAAAACCATCAAATTTTAATCCTCCAATAGTAACATCTTTTATCCCCTTTTTTTCACCTGTTTTTACTATAAGATCCCATAGCTACTGATTTTTCATGGCCTGCTACAGTATGATTCCCTATAGCTATAGATTCTTTTAGTAGCAGAACTATTTTGCCCAAATACACTAAAGTAATCTCCACTTGCTCCATTATCTGCACCTACTGAAACAGAATATTTTCCACCAGCATAATTATGTATACCTACAGCAGTCGAATGATCTTTAAATGCTGTATTTTCATGTCCTATTACATTTGCATGATCTGTCTTAGCTTCATTTTTATCTCCTAATACATGCGTATTATTTCCAATACCTTTATTTGTCGTAGCATCATTACCAATATGCGTTTGACTAAACAACATAGAGGGTAGTGATAAAATTAACACTATTTTCAACTTTTTTATTTTCCCAGGATATACCACTTTTTCTCATAACCTTTCTTTTTATTTCTGTTCTAAATTATACCCCCCCCCTCTTTTTGTCAAGATAATTATTTTTAATCAATTTTACTTTGAATAAAATTTTATGATATAATTAAGCGAACAGGAGGCATAAATGAACTATTTTATTTCAGGAAAAAGTGGAAGAAAAATTTACATGAGTAAAATATTGGATAATAGTTATAAAAATAAGATGTATTTCGATGAAAATACTGTATATGAGTTTTTAAGTGAATTAAATGCAGGATCACTTTTTAGTGAACCTACTCTTTTAATACTTAGAAATGCAAATAAGATAAAAGATATAAATAATGTAATAAAGAACATTAATTCTAATAACTTTACTGATAAGGATATAATTGTAGATTATGAAACAAATAAGGAAAATAAAAAATTAAAAGATTTACTTATTAATTTTGAAATACATGAAATTTTAGATGATAGAGAAAATAAGAATATTTTAATAAAATATATACAAGAAAAACTTAAATGTAGCACTAAAGATAGTAATAATTTAATAGAAATTATAGGACAGGATTTCTATTCTATAAAAAATGAAATAGATAAAATAGATACATACTTAAATGGTAATGAGTTTTCATTTGACAATATTAAACCTGTTTTATCTAAAAATACTAATTTTTTTATCTTTAATCTTACAGAAGATATACTTAATAAAAAGGATGTAACTTTTCCTATAAAAGAACATATGGCATTACTTGCTTCTTTAAGTAATGATTTTGAAATTATGTATAAATTACATCTACTAGATATTAAAAATATTAGTTATAATAACTTTAAAAGCCAATATGAAAATCACAAATTTTTTAGAAATCTTAACCCGTATTATGTATTTAAAAAAATACAGTTTCTAAAAAATTTTACTAAAAACAGAACAAAAGAATTAATAGATCTTTCTTTTGAAGTTGATTTTAAAATTAAGACTGGATTATTACCTTTAGAAGATGGGGTTGAATCATATATATTAGAAATATTAAAATGATATTTTCTTGACATAAATTTTGAAATAGTGTATTATAAGACTACAATAGTATGGAGGTGTAATTATGGAGTTTAATAATAAGTATCCTATATATAGACAACTATTTGAAATATTTTTATCAGATATTATTAATGGTAAATTAAAACCAGGCGATAAATTTATGTCTATTAGAGAAGCTTCAATAAAATTTAATTTAAATCCTAATACAGTCGTGAATGCTTTCAAAGAACTTGAACTTCAAAAAATTGCTGTAACTAAAAGAGGGCTTGGTACTTTTGTTACTGAAGATCTCGAAATACTAAAAAATTTAACAGCAAATCATTCGCAAACTATATTAGACGATTTTTTATCTAAAATGTATTCCTTAGGGTATTCTAATGATGAAATAATAAATCAAATTAAAGAAAGGGGAAAATAAGATGAAAAATGTATTAGAAATTAAAAATTTAAGTAAAGTATATTCAAAAAAAATAGTTTTAGATAATTTGAATTTAACACTAAGCGAAAATAAGATAGTCGGTATATTAGGTCCTAACGGTAGTGGAAAAACTACTTTATTAAAAATAATTGCAGGACTTGCAAGAAAAAGTAGTGGTGAAATATTAATAAATGGATTAGAACCATCAAATAAAACTAAATCTATAGTTAGTTATCTATCAGATAAGAACTTTATAGATAATTCTCTTAAAGTATATCAAGCATTAAATCTATATAATGATTTTTTCGATTTTGATATAAATAAGGCTGTAAGACTTTTAGAAGAAATGAACATAGATATTAAAGCAGAAATTGCATCTTTATCTAAAGGTATGAAAGAAAAAGTCTTTTTAATTCTAACTTTATCAAGAAATGCTAGAATATTCATATTAGATGAGCCTATAGCAGGTGTAGATGTTATTACTAGAGATCAAATATTAAATATTATTATAAATAACGTATTTGAGAATTCTACAGTTATCGTTACTACTCATTTAATAAGAGATATAGAAAGAATTTTTGATGAAGTTGCTTTCTTAAAAAATGGAAAAATTGATAAGGTTTATTCAGTAGATGAATTAAGAGAAAATAATGGATTAACTATAGAAGAATTATATAAAGAAGTATTTAAAGAAGGTGATAATAATGCTTAAGTTTTTAAAATATGAATTTAAAAGAAATTGGAAATTTAATATACTACTATTATTTTCATTTATTATATTAACAATTACAATAAAAATATTATACTACACTGAAGACCATAAATATACTTTAGCAAAATCAATAGCAATTTTATGTCTTTTAGGTGCTTCTTTTTCTGTATTTTTCTATTATATAAAGAACTTTTCTAAAGATCTTTATTCAGATACAGGATATTTTACTTTCTCATTACCTATATCTGGTTATACCTACTTTTGGGGTAAAATAATATTTTATTTAACATATAGCGTTATTCTATTTCCATTAAGTTTTATTTCATTTTCAATAATATCGGAAAGAGATATAATGAATATTATTTCATCAATAAATTTTAATGATCATAATTTAATATTAACAGCTATATCATCTATTTTATTTACTATATTCTTCAATGTTTCAGTTTATTTAAGTATAACTATAACACATTATATTTCTAAATCAAAAAATATATATTTCTTATGGATATTTATACTTGTATTTATAATGGTATCTGGTTCATATTTACAACTTAAAATAAACTCTTTATTTGATCCTATAAGTTTTATAAACAACACAGTATTATATACTAATATTTCAATATTATTAATTTATATCATAATATCTGGAACATTAGGTGGATATTTAATAGATAAAAAATTAGAATTGCAATAACCTTTCTACCAGAGACATATGTCTCTGGTTTTTAATTAAAAAAGACCCCTAA
>NZ_LKKV01000073.1:0-503 GCF_001902585.1 Streptobacillus notomytis
TTCCTGGTCGGCAGCGTCAGATGTGGTTCCCAGACAGATAGCATTTTGGGCAAATACATTAGTTTCTCTTCCTATTGCTATTGATCCTTCTCCTTCTGCTCTTGTTAGTGTTCCTACTGCTGTTGAACCTTTCTTTAAAGCATATGCAAGAGTTCCTAAGGCTGTTGCTCCATCAGCATAAGCTATAGACCTAGAACCTATGGCTATTGATCCATGTCCTTGGGCTAGTGTTGGTGAATATTTATGATTTCCTTCCTTACCTGAAACTTTACCACCATTTGCATATCCATACACTTCTCCTTTTTCATCTATCTTCTCATAAAGTTGTTTAAAATATTCCTTATAATCATGCTCTGTAACTGATTGAGTATACGAAGATACATCATCATTACCTATAGCTATAGAAGATCTTCCTATAGCATAAGTATTATTTCCTACAGATGTTGCTTGAGCTGTTGAGAAAACTGCACTTCCTACTGCAACTCCTTGTCCATCATATCTCC
>NZ_LKKV01000074.1:0-2740 GCF_001902585.1 Streptobacillus notomytis
CCTTAGTTGGTTTCCATATTGAATCATTTTCAGTTGAATTTGTATTTTTAGTAACATCATAGCCTGCTTTACTTATATCAGCCGTATTCTTAGAAAAGCTACCTAACACTATACTATCTTTAGCTGTTGCTTTTGCTCCATTTCCTATTGCTATTGCATTGTCAGCCATTTTATCTGTACCAGCCTTATGTCCTATTGCTATTGAATCTTTTCCTTTTGCCCCTTTATTAGAATAATTTTCTTCCTCTATTCTCTTTTTTTCTTCTTTAGATAAGATATTATCAACTATATTCTTAGATAAGTCTTTTTCTTTTGCTTTCTCCAAGTCCTCCATATACTTATCTATATTAAAAGTACCATTATCTTGATATTTATTATCATCTATATTTAAAGCTTTAATTGAAGTTGCTTTATCCTTTACATCTTTCTTTTCTAGTTCATCTAATTTATCTTTTAAACCTGCAACATTTGTCTCATTTATTGTTTCTCCAGCTTTTTTTCTTGCATCTATTGTCAACATCTGTACTTTTAATTTAACATAGTTCTTGTAATCTATCTCTCTTCTTACTATATTAGTTAAATCATTTTCTGCATTTACAGAAAAATATCTAACCTTGTCATCTAATTCTTCTGTTGCTCCATCTAATCTATCTTCTAATGTTTTAAGTTGAGCTACATTTACTGCATCTGAATCTCTATATCCACTAGCTACATTTATTATTCTTCTTTCATGTCCTTTTTTACCTACAGAGATTACTCCTACCTTAGCAGAACTTGGTATTGAATATGATCCTCTTGCCGTATACCCTGGCTTATTTAAATCTGCTTGTGTGTAATCTGTTGCAGATAAGTATCCTAAAGCTACTGAGTTATCTAATGTTGCATTTGTTTTATTTCCTAATGCTAATACTGATTTCCCATTGTGTCCATCTACTACTTTACCATCTTTTTTTAAATCAGTTATAAGGGCATCATTTCCTATGATAATAGAGTCTCCTCCATCTCCCCATAGACGTGAGTTTATTCCTAGTATTACTGAATTTGGAGCATAAGCTACTGATCCATGTCCATAAACCATAGAATTCTTACCTTTGATATCTATCCCTGCTCCATTTCCAAATGTTATTGAACCTTCAGCTAATGCTCTTGATGCTATACCTATAGCTATAGAATTCTTATCTTTAGTATATGAATAAGATCCTATAGATATAGAATTTTCTTTAAGTGAAAATGACCCTCTTCCTAATGCTATAGCATTGTCTCCAAAGGCTCCTGATTTACTTCCTATAACTATTGCATTTTTTCCACTACTTTTAGCTATGTCTTTTACTCCGTTTTTTTCTTCTGTTTTTATTTTTAATATATCTGTTTTTGTATCTTTGTCATCTTTTGCTTCTACAAAAGCTTTTTCTATACCGTCTATATAGCTTTTAGCTCCTATAAAATAATCTCCACTTTTTAAATAACTTTCTTTTTTTGCTCCATTTACATTACTATGCGGTTCATGTTCTCCAAGTCCTAAGATAGTTTTTGCTACACCATTTAAGTCAAAACCGTATAAACCTCTTTTATTTTCTTTACTTCCAACATCTCCATAATCATTTAAATTTCCAAATAGATTTGTATTTACGGTTTCTGAATTAGATTTTAATTTAACTTTACTATCATAATCATAGTCAACATTAGAATAAACATCTGTTCCTATTGCTATAGAATTTTGTCCTCCTGAAATAGCTGAAAATCCGTATGCTGCTCCACCCTCTGATAGAACTAATGTCTTATTACCTGAAGCTATAGCATTTGGAGAAAATACATTAGTTTCTCTTCCTATTGCTATTGATCCTTCTCCTTCTGCTCTTGTTAATGTTCCTATAGCTGTTGATCCCTTTTTAAGTGCATAAGCAAGAGTTCCTAAGGCTGTTGCTCCATCAGCATAAGCTATAGACCTAGAACCTATGGCTATTGATCCATGTCCTTGGGCTAATGTTGGTGAGTATTTATGATTTCCTTCCTTACCTGAAACTTTACTCCCGTTTGCATATCCATACACTGATCCATTAATATCTATTTTACCGTAAAGTTCCTTGAAATAATTTTTATAATCATAATCTGTAACAGGCTGAACATATGAAGATACATCATCATTACCTATTGCTATAGAAGATCTTCCTATAGCATAAGTATTATTTCCTACAGATGTTGCTTGGGCTGTTGAGAAAACTGCATTTCCTATTGCAACCCCTTGTTCATCACTATCTCCAACACCATTATTAATATTAAAATGATCTTTATACACATGTGCATGGCTACCAAGAACTACAGATTTTTTTATATCAGATTTTGTATTAGCACCTATTACAACACTTTCTGCCTTCTCAGATATAGCGTTGAACCCTATTACCACATTTTCTGAACCCTTAGCATGCGTTTTTCCACCTGCTCCTATTACAACTGAGTGTTCTGTGTTATATTTAGTATCATATTTTGCTAGTATTACATTATTTTTACTATTATATTCTCCATCATTGCTAGATCTGCCTGATTTTCCAACAGTTCCTTTACTATCATCTATTGCTAACCAAGCTCCATAAGTCATTGATGATATTCCTATAAATCCAAAAATTAAATATCTTATTACAGTTTTATCATTTATACTCACTTTATTCTTTAAAGTGTTCTTTAAAATTTTCTTTAATTCATAAGTCTTAATATTCTTCATATCCCTTTTTTGTTCCTTTTT
>NZ_LKKV01000075.1:0-16899 GCF_001902585.1 Streptobacillus notomytis
GTAACATCATATCCTGATTTATTTATATCAGCCGTATTCTTAGAAAAGCTACCTAACACTATACTATCTTTAGCTGTTGCTTTTGCTCCATTTCCTATTGCTATTGCATTTTCTGCTGCTGTTTCTGTTCCTGCCTTATGCCCTATTGCTATTGAATCTTTCCCTTTTGCCCCTTTATTAGAATAATTTTCTTCCTCTATTCTCTTTTTTTCTGCTTCTGTTAATACTTTATCAACGTTAGACAAGTCTTTTTCTCTTGCTTCCTCTAAATCTTTTATATATTTATCTATATCAAATTTATTATTAGTTTTATACTTATTATCACTAACAGAACTTAGTCCATTAATAGAAGTAGCTTTATTCATTACATCTTTTTTCTCTAATTCTGATAATTTAGTTTTTAACTCATTAATGCTAGCATCATTTATTGTTTCTCCATTTTCTTTTCTTGCATCTATTGTCAACATTTGTGCTTTTAATTTAACATAATTTTTATAATCTATTTCTTTTCTTACTATATCTTTTAAATCATTTTCTGCATTTACAGAAAAATATCTAACCTTGTCATCTAATTCTTCTGTTGCTCCATCTAATCTATCTTCTAATGTTTTAAGTTGGGCTACATTTACTGCATCCGAATCTCTATATCCACTAGCTACATTTATTATTCTTCTTTCATACCCCTTTTTACCTACTGAGATTACTCCTACTTTAGCAGAACTTGGTATTGAATATGATCCTCTTGCAGTGTATCCTGGCTTATTTAAATCTGCTTGTGTGTAATCTGTTGCAGATAAGTATCCTAAAGCTACTGAGTTATCTAATGTTGCATTTGTTTTATTTCCTAATGCTAATACTGATTTCCCATTGTGTCCATCTACTAATTTATTATTTTCTTTTAAATTATCTACAATAGCATCATTACCTATTATGATAGAATCTCCTGCATCTTTACCTCCCCATAGACGTGAGTTTATTCCTAGTATTACTGAATTTGGAGCATAAGCTACTGATCCATGTCCATATACCATAGAGTTTTTTCCATCAATGTCTACTCCAGCTCCATTTCCAAATGTTATTGAACCTTCTGCTAGAGCTCTTGATGCTATACCTATAGCTATTGAATTCTTATCTTTAGTATATGAATAAGATCCTATAGATATAGAATTTTCTTTAAGTGAAAATGACCCTCTTCCCAATGCTATAGCATTGTCTCCAAAGGCTCCTGATTTACTTCCTATAACTATTGCATTTTTTCCACTACTTTTAGCTATGTCTTTTACTCCGTTTTTTTCTTCTGTTTTTATTCTTAGTGCATTTGTTTCTTTACCTTGATCCTTGGCATTGTTTAATCCTTGTTCTATACCATCTATGTAAGTTTTGTAATATGAGAAATAATCTCCACTGTTTAAGTAATCTCCTTTTTTCCCATCCTTTACATAAGATTGTGGTTCATGTTCTCCAAGTCCTAGAATAGTTTTAGCTACTCCATTTAAATCAAATCCATACAAGCCTCTTTTATCCTCTTTATTACTTACTTCTCCATAATTATCTAAGTCTCCAAATAATCTAAGTTCAGCAGATCTTTGATTTCCACCTAACATTACTTTACTATCATAATCATAGTCAACATTAGAATAAACATCTGTTCCTATTGCTATAGAGTTTTGTCCTCCTGAAATGGCTGAAAATCCGTATGCTGCTCCACCTTCTGATAAAACTAGTGTCTTATTACCTGAAGCTATAGCATTTGGAGAAAATACATTAGTCTCTCTTCCTATTGCTATTGCCCCTTCTCCTTCTGCTCTTGTTAGTGTTCCTACTGCTGTTGAACCTTTCTTTAAAGCATATGCAAGAGTTCCTAAAGCTGTTGCTCCATCAGCATAAGCTATGGACCTAGAACCTATGGCTATTGATCCATGTCCTTGGGCTAGTGTTGGTGAGTATTTATGTTTTTTATCATCAGTTTTTCCTTGTCCATTGCTTACATAACCATACACTTCTCCTTTTTTATCTATTTTCTCATAAAGTTTTTTAAAATATTCCTTATAATCATGATCTGTAACTGGTTGAGTATATGAAGATACATCATCATTACCTATAGCTATAGAAGATCTTCCTATAGCATAAGTATTATTTCCTACAGATGTTGCTTGTCCAGTAGAAAAAACAGAGTTCCCTATAGAAACTCCTTGCCCACCATTTTCCTCTACACCATTATTAGTATTAAAGTGATCTTTATATACATATGCATGAGAACCAAGAACTACAGAATTTTGCAAATCTGACTTTGTATTAGCTCCTATTACTACACTTTGTTTATTTTCTGATTGTGCATTAAATCCTATTACTACATTTTCTGAACCTTTACCGTATGTTCTTCCTCCAGCTCCTATTATTACTGAATTCTCAGTTTTATATGAATCTTCATATTTTGCTAGTATTGTATTATTCTTCTGATTATCTGAACCATGATAAGTATTACTACCTCCACCATCTGATCCAGCTGCACCTGTATTATCATTTATTGCTAACCAAGATCCATAAGATATTGTAGATAATCCTGTAAATCCAAGCATAATATACATTATAACTACTTTTTCATCTATACTAACTTTACCTTTTAAAAAAGTCTTTAAAAACCTTTTTAACTCCTGTATTTTACTCATATTTTTTATTCATTCCTTTTTAATTTATTCCTCTACCCTTAAATACTTATTAAAATAATCTACATCTATCTTTTCTTCTGTTAAACTCTCTAAAAAGATTTCTGATAAATCTTTTCCAGTTAAACTAACTTTTAAAATTTTCACATTATTTAGTTTTTCTACCTTTTTATTAATATTTTTAATTTCATATGTTATATAATCTCTATTTTTCATATATCTATCATCAATTTTAAAGTTAAATAAATATATGTATATGTTATCGACTTTTTTAGAAACATCTTCTATATATTTTTCTAAATAATCTACATCTGGAAAGTATAAGTGTAGTTCTTTTATTTTCTTTTCTTCATATTTAGGTATTTGCCTTAATATCTCATCTGCTGATATTACATTTGCTAAAATATCAAAGTTCCTCTTCTTTGAATATAGCTCTTTCATTCCTGTTATTACACTTAATCTCTGATTTATTATTAAATTATAATAATCTGTATTTCGTGAAAATATTAAGTTTCCTAGTATAAAGATTAAAAAATAAATGAATTTATATCTATCAACTATTTTTTTCAAATCGTAACTTTATAGTATTATTAATAATTAATTCTACTATATTCCTCCTTTTATTTAATATTTTCTTTAATTATACCCCCCCCCCATATATTTTGTCAATCTTTTGTTTTGTCTACGAATAGTTTATAATAACTAAAATATTCTAAATATAAAGTATATAGTGTAAAATAAAGTTTTATTTTAAAATCAAATTTTTTTAAGTTTATATAAATAATTTTCATAATGCTAAATAAAAAATCCTCTTGACGAGGATTTACATCAAATATTTATTCGTAATTTTTCTATAAATAAACACAAATAAAAATATAATTCCTATAACTACTGCTATCATACCTGCTATAGAAATATCTAAGTATATGGCTATATAATAACCTATCACAGAAGCAATTATATCTATGATTACACTAATAAATATCATACTTTTTATATCTTTAGAAATTAAATATGCGCTAATTGGTGGACCTATCATAAACGATATTAATAACATAGCTCCAACAGATTCAAATGCTATAACTGCAGTTGTAGATACTAATGTCATTAAAATATAATGTATTAAACTAGGAAAAAGTCCTAGTGAAAACGCTAATGCCTTATCAAATATCGATATTTTTAATTCCTTAAAGAATATTGTTACAAAAGATATATTTATTAGACATATAATAAGACCATAAACTATAGATTTTGAAATAGTTATGCCAAATATATGCATATTATAAAATGGTACAAAGGCTATTTCACCTAATAATACAGCATCTATATCTAAATGTACATTTGCAGTATATTTAGATATTAAAATTACAGCTACTGAAAATAGGAAAGATAATACTACACCTATGGCAGCATCTTCTTTTACTAACTTTGAGCTAGTAATTAATTCTACTAGATAAACTGTAACTAATCCCACTAAGGTTGCCCCTAATACAAGTAATGGCGAATCTAAACTCTTTACAATAAAAAACGAAAGTACTATACCAAGTAATATTGTATGACTAATGGCATCTGTCAACATACTCATATTCTTAAGTACTAAAAATACTCCTAATATAGAGCAAGAAATAGCTGTTAATACAGCAACAGTAAGTATTATTAAACTTGAACTCATCTTGCCCACTTCCTTTTTATTTCTCTTTCAAATTTCTTCCTTTTAATATATCTATATATTAGTCCTCTTTTATTAGAAAAAAGCATACTAAATATTACAAATATAGATAATGTTACCACTATAACTGGACCTGTAGGTAATGAAGTATTTAAACTAGAACTTAAACTTCCAACAAATCCAGAAATTGCTCCAAACACAGATGATAAAATAACTACAATATTTAATTTATTACTCCATTGTCTTGCTGCAACTACAGGAGATATCATCATAGCTGTCATTAATACAACTCCTGCTATTTGAAGTCCAATAATTACATTAATTACTATCATCACAGAAACTAATAATCTATATCTATCACTATTAATTCCTATAGTTTTTGCATATTCTTTATCAAAAATACTTATTTTAATTTCTTTCCAAAAAAATATTACCAATGCTAATAATATTAATCCTACAACAGTTATTAAATATATATCTTTTAATATTAATGTAGAAGCCTGACCAAATATGAAATTACTTAATCCTGCTTTTTTAGCACCATGAACTCTTTTTAAATATGTTAATAATACAAGCCCCAATCCAAAAAAAGTAGAAAGTATTAGAGCTATTGCACTATCAAATTTAACCTTAGAATTAGTTCCTATATAATGTATAAGTAAAACACAAATAAGTCCCATTATCAAAGCACCAATTAAAAGTATAAATAATTCTCTTTTACCTGTTAACAAAAACGCAATACAAATACCTGCAAGAGAAGAATGTGCAACTCCATCTCCTAATAAACTTTCTTTTTTTAAAACAGCGAATGTCCCTATAATAGCGCTAATCATTCCAAGTAAACTACATCCTATAGCAACTATCTTAAATGTATAACTATTTAATAATAAATCAAACATTTCTACTATATGTTCTTTCTATATTTTCTTTAGTATAAACATCTTTTACTTTACCACTAGTTACTATACTTTTATTTATAAATGTAACGCTATCAAAGTATTCTTCTACTGTTTGTAAATCATGATGCACCACTATTACAGTTTTTCCTTGGTTTTTTAATTCTTTTAATATTTTTATTATTGATTTTTCTGTAATAGCATCAACACCTTGAAAAGGTTCATCCATCAAATATATTTCTGCATCTTGAACTAAAGCTCTTGCAAGAAACGCTCTTTGTTGTTGCCCACCAGAAAGTTCCGATATTTGTCTATCTTTAAATTCTATCATTTCAACTTGTTTTATTGCATTGTCAACTTTTTCTTTTTCTTCTTTTGATATTTTTTTCAAAAATCCAACTCTTCCATAACATCCCATCATTACTACATCAAAAAGAGTAGTAGGGAAATCCCAATCTACGCTTCCTCTTTGTGGAACATATGCTATTTTCTTCTTTTCTTGTCTATATTCTTTACCATTAATTTTTACTGTTCCCACTACTGGTTTAATAAACTCTAGTATGGTTTTAATCAGCGTTGATTTTCCTGCACCATTTGGACCTACTAGGGCCATTAAATCTCCTTTTTCTATTTCAAGATTAACATTTTCAAGTACAGGTTCTAAATCATAAGTAACTACTAAATCCTTAATTTCTATAACCTTCATATTATCTAATCCTTATTTTAAAGCGTTTGCTATAGTATCAGCATTGAATTTTAAAGTTTTAATATATGTGTCAGTATTATGTTCTGCATCACCCATAGAATCTGAGTATAATTCTCCACCTATTTTTACTTCAAATCCTTTTGCTCTAACTGCTTCTTGAAGTGATTCTATACTCTTATGGTTTACTGAACTTTCAACAAATATTGCTTTTATTTTATTAGCTACTATGAAATCAGCTAATTCGTTAATTTCTTTTGTTCCTATTTCTGAATCAGTTGAAACACCTTGTATAGCTTTAACTTCTAATCCAAATTGACTTGCAAAGTATCCAAATGCATCATGAGCTGTAATTAACACTCTTGAGTTTTCAGGTATTTCATTTATTTTATCTTGTACATATTTAGTTGCTTTATCTAATTCTTTTAAATATGATGCTAAGTTGTTTATATAAAATTCCTTGTTAGCTGGATCAAGCTCTGATAATTTATTAGCAACTGCTTTTGCCTGAATTGCCCAAAATTCTGTATTAAACCATACGTGAGGATCATATACTCCTTTTTCTTCTTCAACTAATTTTGAAGGATCAAGTTGAGCTCCTAAATCTAATACAGCTTTATCTTTTAAGTTTTCAAATATTTCAACCATTTTACCTTCTAAATGTAACCCACCATAAACAACCAAGTCCGCATTTTCTAATTTTTCAATATCTCCTGCAGTTGCAACGTATAAGTGTGGATCTTCACCTTCACCCATTAATCCAGTTACTTTAACTTTATCTTTACCTATTTCTTCTAATAAATTTACGTAGTAATTTAAAGTTGTTGTTACTTTAATTTCTCCTTCATCTGCTTTTGAATTTTCTGTAGATTTACTACCACATGAAAATGCAAATACTGTTAGCACTAATGCTAATAAAAACTTTTTTAACGTCTTCATTTTCATCCCTCTTTCTTAATTTTTAAATCAAACTAATATTACAACATTTTAAATATTTTGTCAATCAAATTATTATCCCTGAAAATTGCAATTTACCTATATTTTTACTAGCTATAATTTTAATTTGATATTTATTAATTTATATATAATCAAAGTATTAATTGTCAAAAAGTAATATTTTTCAAACTCCACTCTTTATTTCCTCAAAAAAACATTTTTATATATTTGAACTTATATATTTTTAAGGTATACTTTAATATATACTATTTTAGGAGTTGATAACTATGTCTATAAAATTATGTGATGAAAATGTATTTTTTGAAAATTTAGAAATTTCAAATAAGAATGAATTATTTGAGTTCATAGTAGAAAATCTAGTTAAACTAGAAAGAATTGAAAATCCTGGAAGAATTTTACAGAAATTTCATAAAAAAGAAAGTGAAGTAACTACCTTCCTTGGTTCTAAATTTGCAATTCCTCATTTAAAAAGTACAAAAGTATTAGAAAATACAATAGTATTTATACGTTTAAAAAATGCTTTAATTTGGAATGAAGCAGAAGATAAAGTTAAATATATTTGTGCTGTACTTATTAAACCTAGACATGATGATTTATACATAGATATTTTAATGACTTTAGCAAGAAATATTATCGACTCTGAAAAAGTACATATATTAAAACATTGTGAAAATAAGGAAAAAGTGTTAAAATTACTAAATCAAATTTATTAACATTAGACATTAATCAATAATTTTGATATAATGATTATGAAAGTGAGGTTGATAATTTTGAAAAAATCTATAGGAAATATAAACGAAAATTTAGTTGCAACTGCTATTTTAATTATATCATTATCTCCATTCCTAGGTCTTATATTTAGTGTTGGTGGATTAATTTTAGAAAAAGAAAATGAATTTGTAAGAGATTACGCAAAACAAGGTATGATATTCTCGTTCTTTTCTTTTGTGGTTACTCTATTTAAAGATACTAACCTAGCTTCTTCAATTTCAGTTTTATCATTTTTAATAATATTGATACTAGTATTAGTTACATCAATACATGCTTATAAAGGGGAAAGTTTTAAATTTGATTTCATGAAAAAAATATTTGAATATATAAAACTATAGGAGACTTGTTTAAGTCTCCTATTTATTTTCTGATTCTTTTATTCTATTTTCTACATGTTCTATTTTCTTTAATAATTCTTCATCTCTTGAATCTATATTATATGCAGCCCTAAATTCTTTTAAAGCTCTTCTATGTCTTCCCATATGCTCATATTTTCTTCCAAAATCTATATGTGCTCCATACATATCAAAATCTAGAAATATTGCAAGCTCATAACAATCTAGTGCTTCCATAAGCATCCCTTTTCTTGAATATACATTACCTAAAAGAAACAATAAAAACGGCTCTTTTTCACTTAAATAAAGAGCATTCTTTAATCTTTCTTCAGCTTCATTTAAATTTGAATTTTCATAATATAGATAACCTAGATAACCTTCAACTTCATGATCATTTGGAAGATATTTTGATAACTCTTCATATAACTTGATCGCCTTATCATTTTCTGAATACGCATGATATATACCTGCAAGTTTTTTTAATGAATCTATATCCTTTGGGTTTTCAGTAATTTTTGATTTTAATTCTGTTTTAAAATCATCTATATTCCCGTTATATCTAAATTCTCTAAAAACTAATGTCGATAACATAAATATCTTTCCTTTCAATAATTCTTTTTACATATATATACTATCATATTTACTGACAAAAATCAATTAACTTAATAGACCTTTAACCATAAAAAATAAATAAAAAAACTTAGAAAGTATAATACCTTCTAAGTCATATTTATATCTATTCTTTACAACCAAAACAATCACAATCATGTTCCATTATATCACATTTAATTTTTGTTTTTATATAATGGTTTATCATATCCTGACTCGGTACTCCTTCTGTGATTAAAAAATATGTTTTTTCCCATACACTCCCATCTTTTAATATAGTATTAACATATTCAAACTCTTTTTTTATCAATCTTGAAGTCGCACTCTTATATGCATTAATAAATTTAGAAATTTCACTTTTAGGATGTGCTTTAAATTTAATATGAAAATGATCTTCTTCATAACTATAATCATATAGTTCTATTAAATAGTTTTTTGAAATTTCTCTAAATTTATTTATTGCATACTTTGTAATATCTTCATTAAATATTTTACTTCTACTTTTAGTAACTAATACTAATTGATAATACAAAGCAAAAACAGAATGATTATTTCCGTATATTTCCATTTTAATTTTCCTTTACTAAAAGCGTATTTAAAAGATTCTCATTATCAAATGCATAACTTCCACCCACTGCAACTGAATGAAGTGGTGAATCTGGAACATGTACTTTTACTGTAACTTCATTTTCTATTAACTTATCTAAATTAGAAATTAAAGCTCCTCCACCAGTTAATACTATACCATTATCTAATATATCTGATGCAAGTTCTGGTGGACATTTTCCTAATACATCTTTTGCTGCTGATATTAAAACAGCTAATGAGTCTTTTATCGCTTCACAAACTTGATTAGATGTAATAACAAGTTCTTTAGGTCTCTTATTACTCATATCTAATCCTTTGATTTTTAATTTTTTATTTTCTTCTTCAGGAACAAATATAGCAGTAGATAATTCTTTTTTGATTTTCTCTGCAGTTCTGTCTCCAATATTTAAATATAGTTTTTCTTTAACATATTTTACTATATCTTCATCTAATTTATTACCAGCTATCCTTATTGATTTAGAAACTATGATTTCATCTAGAGATAATATTGCTATGTCAGTAGATCCTCCACCTATATCTATAACCATATTACCACTAGGATTTGAAATATTAACCCCTGCCCCCATTACAGCAGCTCTTCCTTCTTCTATTAAAAATATTCTTTTAACATCATCTAAGGCATCAAAAAGAGTACGTATTTCTACTTTAGTAACCTCTATTGGAACACAAATTATTACTTCGGGTCTAAATGGTGAGATACCATATACCTTTCTCATAAATTCTGAAAGCATTTTTCTTGTTGAATCTATATCAGATATAACTCCATCTCTAAGTGGTTTAATTACTTCTAAGCTTTTGGGATTTTTACCTAGCATTTCTTTTGCTTCTTTCCCTACAGCAATAATTTCACCTGTTTTTTTATCTTTAACTATAACAGAAGGTTCGTTTAAAACAATTTTTTTTGCATGTTTATCATAAAAAAGAACATTTGATGTACCTAAATCTATAGATATTTGTTTCTTTATTCTAAAGAAATTAATTAATGAGTCAAATATCATATCTAAATACTTAGCAATTCTTTTTCTTTTTTAGTTAGCAATTCATCTATATGTTTAATACATTCATCTGTTAATTTTTGAATTTTCTCTTCTATGTGTTTTAAATCATCTTCTGTAATTTCAGAATCCTTTTCCATTTTTCTAACTTTATTATTATAGTCTTTTCTTATATTTCTAGCTGCAACTTTACCTTCTTCTGCTTCTTTTTTTACAACCTTTACATATTCTTTTCTTCTATCTTCTGTTAATTCAGGTACTACAAGTCTAATAATTCTACCATCATTTGAGGGAGTAAATCCAATATTTGCAGCAAGTATTGCTTTTTCTATAACTGATATTAATGATTTATCCCAAGGATCTATAACTAATAATCTTGGTTCTGGGGCAGTAACTGATCCAACCTGATTTAACGGAGACATTTGACCATAATAATCAACTAAAACTCCATCAACCATAGAAACATTTGCACGCCCTGCTCTAACATGAGAAAAACGAACTTTTGTACTTTCCAACGTTTTTTCCATTTTTTCTTCAACTTCTAATAATAGTTCTTCCACCATATTGTTTTCCTTCCATTTTTTATTTACAACGATATTATATCACATAATTAATCATTTTTTACTATAGTTCCTATTTTTTCTCCTTTTGCAAGCTTTAACATGTTTCCATCTTTTAAAGCATTAAACACTATTATAGGCATATTATTTTCTCTACATAATGACAAAGCAGTTGCATCCATTACTTTTAAATCTTTACTTAATGCTTCTTTAAAGGTAATTTCTTCATATCTAATGGCATCTGTATATTTAACAGGATCTTTATCATAAATCCCATCAACTTTTGTACCTTTAGCTAAAACATCAGCTTCAATTTCTATAGCCCTTAGAGCTCCACCTGAATCTGTAGTAAAGTATGGATTACCTGTTCCACCTGCAAATATTACTACTCTTCCTTTTTCTAAATGTCTAATAGCCCTTCTTCTTATAAACGGTTCTGCAACTTGAGGCATATTTATAGCCGTTAAAACTCTTGTAGATACTCCACCAATTTTTTCTATAGCATTTTGCAGTGCTAAACCATTCATTACTGTTGCAAGCATTCCCATGGTATCTCCAGTTGATCTATCCATACCAACTTCTTCACCAAATTTACCTCTAAAGATATTTCCTCCCCCAATTACTATTGCAAGTTCTACACCTTCATCATGTATTTCTTTAATTTGTTTAGCAAAGCTATGTAAAATATCATCAGAAAAACCAAAATCCTTATCTCCAGCTAAAGCTTCACCACTTAGTTTTAATAATATCCTTTTATGTTTTAACATAAAATTTTACCTCCGTTTGATAAAAAAGAGTTTAATTACTTAAACTCTCCCTTATGTTTTATTATTTTGTACTTGCTATTTGTGCTGCAACTTCAGCTGCGAAATCAGTTTCAACTTTTTCAATTCCTTCTCCAACTTTGTATCTTGCAAATCCTGCAATTGATGAAGGAGCTATGAATTCTTTAATTGACACTTTATCATCTCTTACATATTTTTGTTCTAATAGACAGTTTTCTTCATAGAATTTTCTCATTTTACCTTCTAATATTTTTTCAACTATAGCTTCTGGTTTTCCTTCTTCTAATAATTGAACTCTTGCTATTTCTCTTTCTCTTTCTAAATCTGAAGCTGTAACTTGCTCTCTACTTAAGTAAGCTGGATCCATAGCTGCAATGTGCATTGCTACACCTTTTGCTTTTTCATGATTTTCTGGAGTGTTTTCTCCATCAACTTCAACTAAAACTCCTATTTTTCCACCTAAGTGAATATAGTTTACTACAAATCCTTTTGCTTCAACTAAAACTAATCTTCTAATATTTAAGTTTTCTCCAATTTTTGCAATTAATTCTGTTAATTGATTATCAATTGTCATTCCATCAACTTCAACTGCTTTTAATTCTTCAACTGTTGCTGTTTTGTTTTTTAATGCAAGTTCTACTAATTTAACTCCAAAGTTTTTAAAATCATCATTTTTAGCAACGAAGTCTGTTTCTGAGTTAAATTCAATTATAACACCTAAGTTATCTAATTCTCCACCAAATACTAGTCCTTCTGCTGCAACTCTACCTGATTTTTTAGCTGCTTTAGCTATTCCTTTTTCTCTTAACCAATCTATTGATTTTTCTATGTCTCCACCATTAGCTTCTAATGCTTTTTTACAATCAAGCATTCCAGCTCCTGTTCTTTCTCTTAATACTTTTATATCTGCTGCACTTGCCATAATGCTTCCTCCTATTTAACTTATTATTCTTCTATTTCTTCTTTTTCAACTACGAAATCTTCTTCTAAAATTTCTGCTGTTTCAAGTTCTGCCGGAGTGTATTCATTTTCTTGTCCACCGTTAGCTTCAATAACTGCTTGAGAAATTACTTTTGAAAATAATTTAATTGATCTAATTGCATCATCATTTGCAGGTATTCTATAAGTTACTAAATCTGGATCTACATTTGAATCTATTAAAGCTATAACAGGTATTCCAAGTTTAGCTGCTTCTTCTAAAGCTAAGAATTCTTTTTTAATATCTACAACAAATAAAGCTGCCGGTAAAGTATTCATTTCTTTAATTCCACCAACATTTTTTTGTAATTTTTCCATTTCTTTTCTTAAAATAGCTGCTTCTTTTTTAGTATAAGCTTCATCTAAGATTCCGTCTGCTTCCATTTCTTCTAATTCTTTTAATTTTTTAACTCTTTTTTTGATAGTTTCTAAGTTAGTTAATAACCCACCTAACCATCTTTGGTTAACGTAGAATCCTCCACATCTTTCTGCTTCTTCTTTCATAGCTTCTTGAGCTTGTTTTTTAGTTCCAACAAATAGTACTTTTCCACCTTCACTTGCTATTTCTCTTACAAATTCATAAGCTTTCTCTGTTGATACTAAAGTTTGTTGTAAATCTAAAATGTGTAACCCATTTCTTTCTGCATAAATATATGGTTTCATTTTAGGATTCCATCTTTTAGCTTGGTGTCCAAAATGTGCACCTACTTCTAATAATTCTTTCATTGAAATTACTGACATTTCATTTTCCTCCTTGATTTTTGGTTTTTTCATCCACTCTTGTCCATTTGCAAACCCAAATATTATTGGCACCATACAAATGAAAAAAACAGAGTGTGTTTGTCCTTTGTCATTATATCACTATTAATTTATAGTGTCAAGCTATAGCCTCTATTTAAGAATGCCTAAATTTTTAAATTTAGACATTCTGATTTTCTTGAAATTTTTCTAAAATTTGAATTAATGATTGATCTATTAATATAGATAAATTTCTTACTAAATATTTAGCTTCTTCTTCCATTCCATCATTTAACCATTCATAAGCTACTGAAGCAAAAGCAACTTTATAGTAATTTAATAAGAAATTCTTATCTTTATCTGAAACATTGTACTTTAACAAAGTCTCAGCAAATAGTATTTCAAAAAGTCTTTTGCTCATAATTTCAAATGCTTCTCTTAATAGTCCACATGATTCAGATTGATTAATATTAACCAACACATCTTTTCTTTCTAACATTGATCTAAAGAATAAAAGGTATGCATCTTCAAAATTATTAAATTTTCTTTTGATTTTCAATATTTCTTGCATTTCTACTTCAAAATAGTATCTAAGTAATTCTGTCATATTTTTGAAATAATAGTAAAAAATTTGTCTAGTAACTCCGCTTTCTTCTGTTAATTCTTTTACCGTTATTTTATAATAAGGCTTTATTTTAAGTACCTTAGCAAAAGCTATTCTAATTAAATCCTTAGCTTTTATCCTTTTTTTCATTATTTCTTTCTCCTTCTAGTTCTATTAATTTTTTTCAGAATTTATTCTTCTTATTGTTTTTTCTTTTCCTATTATTGAAATTATAGAATATAGATCAGGACCTTTAGATTTACCAGTTAAAGAAGCTCTAATAGGCATTAACACTTTACCTATACCCTCATTTAATTCTTCTGGTAATTTATGAAGTATATCTTTAATTACTTCTTCATCTAACTGTTCACCTAAAGAATTTAGTTTACTTAAAAATAATTCTATTGATTTTTTACCTTCTTCTGAAGATAGTGCCTCATGTACTCTTTCTATAGCTTTTCTGTCTTTTTTATTCATATCCTCAGTAATTTTTGGTAAGATAATTTCATCTACAAAGAAAACATCTAAGTTCTTAGCTAATTCTTTTAATGTATGTGATCCCTCTCTTGTAATCTCTACCATTCTTTCTAATTTTTCTCTACTAAATTTAGAAATATCATAACCCTCTTTTTCAATAAAAGGTATAGCTAAATCTGTTAATTCAGATATAGGTTTTAATTTCATATGTTGATTATTAACCCAAGCTAATTTAACTAAATCAAAAACAGGTCCTCCTAAAGATATTCTATCAAAACTAAAGTTTTCTATCATTTCATCAAGTGTGAATATTTCCTTTTCTCCACCTAAGCTCCATCCCATTAAAGCAAGAAAATTTAATATTCCTTCTTTTAAATATCCCTCTTCCTTGTAATAATTTAATGAAACAGGATTTTTCCTCTTAGAAATTTTAGTTTTATCAGAATTTCTTAATAAAGGCATATGAAACCATTTTGGTTCGTCCCATCCAAACGCTTTATATAGTTGTATATGTTTAGGTGTTGAAGCTATCCATTCTTCAGCACGTATTACATGTGTTACACCCATTAAGTGATCATCAACTATATTAGCTAAATGATATGTTGGATAGCCATCTGATTTTAACAATATTTGATCATCTATTTTATCATTATCAAAGAAAATCTTACCTCTTAACCCATCTTCAACGATTGTTTGACCATCAAGTGGCATTTTCAACCTTATTACGTAAGGTAATCCCTTAGTTAAATTTTCTTCTACCTGTTCCTTAGTTAAATTTCTTGATCTTCTATCATACATAGGTGGAAGTCCCATAGCTTTTTGTCTTTCTCTCATTATTTCTAATTCTTCTGGTGTTTCAAATGAATAATATGCTTCTCCTTTTTCTACTAAAGAAACTGCATACTCTTTATATATATCAAATCTTTCAGATTGTCTATATGGACCAAAAGGACCACCTAAATCTGGACCTTCTGTATAATTAAGCCCCAACCATTTCATAGCATCAAATATTTGTTGTTCTGAATCAGAAGAAAATCTTGTTCTATCAGTATCTTCTATTCTTAGTATAAAATCTCCTGAATTATGATGTGCAAAAGCATAATTAAATAATCCTATATATGCAGTACCCACATGTGGATCTCCCGTTGGAGAAGGTGCTATTCTAACTCTAACTCTTTTTCCCATTATTCAACCTTTCATATCTCATATTTTTTTAAATATATCACTTTTATCTATATTTGTCTAGTTTTTTATATATTATTTAGAAAATAAATTATAAACATTTTAATTAGCTGATGAAAGTTCTCAAATTAAAAAAAGACAGTAATATTAATACTGTCTAAAATGTATCCCCCGACTCTATTCCAAGAATTCCTTTATTATGTATATTGAAAAAATCTTTATTATAATAAAGGGCTAAATTATATTTATCATTTACTTTAATTCCCAATGAAGCCTTAGTTTTAGATGTAAATGAACCCCTATCAATCAAAGGTACAGAATTTATTGAACTATAATTCACATTCAAATTAACTACAAGTCCTACTCCACTTTCTAAACCTATATATATTTTAAGTTTTTCCTTCCAAAATTAAACTTGGAACTATTTCTAAAACAACACTTAATTTAACTGTTATAACACCTAAAGTGAAAATTGATCCAAATATGATATCAAATTTAGAATTAATTTCAGATTCCCATTCAGTTAAAATTTTAACTGAATCTGAAAAAAATCATGAATTTCAATAGAACTACTAGAAATCCTATTATTTTTTTTATTTCAAAAATATTTTTACCTAAAAAAACTTCAATTCTATACATTAATCCTGTTACATTAGCAGAAAACATTATAATTCCTAATAAAAATATAATTGATAATAACAATTTTTCTTAAGACAAAGTCTTTGTTGTCATTGTTGTTTCCATTATTAGTAGAGTTGTTTGATAAATTAAACTCTGCTCCTATCCATGGATTTACTATTAATCTCCCATTTACATAACTTAATCTTGTTGATAGTCTTGGTTTTATTGTTAGTTCATGTTTTACTTTGTTTAGTTCATCTTTAGTTGATAGTTTGTTTTCTACTAAAGGTTTTATCTTATCTTTTGCTTTTCTTAAACTATCTTGTTTTGACACTTCATATTTTTCTGCATACTTATGTATATTTTCTTTATATCCTGAGGCATCTTTTATATAATCTACATATACTCCATATACTTTTTTATTTAATCCATTTAAGTTATATTCATTTTCTAATGATAATATTACTTCTACATTATCTCTTGCCTTAAATGTACTCTTTCCTCCAAAATCTAAACTTAGGGCTTGATAGGTTCCTTCATTATCAACTGTAATATTTTTAGCATCACCTTTCTTGAACACTGCGTCTAAGCCATAGAAGTGTATCAGTTGAAAAGCCAATAACATATGAGAAAGCAAATGGAGGCTCAGGAAGTGCATCAGGAGCAGTTGGTGGCAAGGGTGGAGCATCTAATGAAATGCAAATAAAAGGATTATGGAAACAAGATGATGTAACTAATAAACTA
>NZ_LKKV01000076.1:0-1657 GCF_001902585.1 Streptobacillus notomytis
TAGAGGAGAATGGGACAAGAAATTTGAGAAAGATAAAGATACTTTAAAAGAATATTATCATTCACAAGGATTAAGATTTAAAGATGGAGAAGAATCTTTATTCTCAGGAATATTAAATTATGATCATAGTAAATTTAAATTACATAGTGGAATAATATATACAGCAGGATATTTAAATAATAATACATTTAGATTAGAAAATTTTGTAAACATAAAGACTAATAAGAATAACCATGAGATAGAGGGGGATATAAACTATAAGTTAAAGAATGATACTTACACTAAGGGAGGAAGATTAAAGTTAGGATTAAATACAACAAGTAAATTAGGAAAATTAGAGATAAAGAATAAAGGAAATATATATTTAGGAACAATAGTACCAAATAAGAAGAACTATTCAATATTACTTGAGAGTCAATCAAAGTATAATGTAAGTAATAACCTAGAGTTATTAGGAGGACTAGGTACAGAGGTAGTATTTAAGGAAGTAGAAACAAATAAATCTGTAAGTGACTTAAAGGTATTATATAATTCAGAAATAAAGTTTGATTTAAAGTATAGTAATGATAAATTAGAATTAGAATCAAATAATAAGATAAAGGGAAGAGTAGAGACAAAGGGATTAAAGTTAAATGCAGAGGAATATGAAGCAACTAAAAAGAATCAAACAATAGCCTTTGCCTACAGTGGAAACATGTTAAAGTATAGATTAAAAGACTTTGATATTAGGTTAGTAGGAAGATATGCAGGTAAGGTAAACATGAAGAAAGATAGTAATGATGCAAAGTATGATAAGACAGAACATTTATTAGAAGTAGGGACTGGATTAACAATAGAGAAGAAGAATAAGAGATTTGATACAAGAAGTAGTATAGATGGAAGATATATATTTGGTAGAATAGAAGATAAGAACTTTAGTATAATAAATGCATGGAGTGATAATAAAGCAGAGTATATGGTTAATGAAAGATTAAGATTAAGTGGAGAATTAAACTTTACAAGTTCAAATAGGCTATCAATATTAAATCATAACGCAAATGATGATGAACTATTACTATTAGCAGACACAAAAGGAATAATAGATTACAATATAAATAAAAAGCTAAGCTTAACAACAACACTAGGAGCAAAGAGTATATCATTATTTAGTCAGTTAAACAACGGTGCTATGGCAGCTGCATCACAATCTAGTGGTAGTGGAGGCAATGGTAATAAATTACATTTAAAGGCACAATATGGATATAAGGTATATAATGATAATAAAGTAAAGTATCAAGTAAAGGAAAATATAGGGATAGTAGGTAAGTTAGGAATAAGTTATGCAGATAATATAACATCAGATAAGTTATATGAGAGTTTAACTAAGCTAAAGAGAGATCAGATAAAGGATAAGGGGATAGAGGAGTTTAGTAAAGAGGATTTAAAGAATATAACAGAAGAAGAAAATAACTTTGGTAATGATACAAGATCATTATTATTAATAGCACCAAGTGTAGAGGGAGAGATAAGCTATTTAAATGATAAGTTGTTAATTAAGCCTAGTTTAGGAGTAGACATAAAAGCATATATGAAATCAAATCAATCTAAACTTGAGTATAAGGCAACAAATGTAAAGACAGGATTGAAGGTAGAGTATAGATGGTAGGGAGAGGAGAAT
>NZ_LKKV01000077.1:0-11055 GCF_001902585.1 Streptobacillus notomytis
TTATTCAGCTATATCAGCAACAACTCCTGAGGCTACTGTTATTCCTCCCTCTCTTATTGAGAATCTTAATCCTTTAACTTAACTGTAAAATAATAAATAATTTGAGGAGGAATTATTTTGGATAACAAAAATAAAAGAATTTATCTTCAATCTTATGATAACAAATTATTAGATCAAACTTCTGCTAAAATAGTAGAAGTGGTAAAGAAAAATGGATCAAAAATTGCAGGACCAATGCCTTTACCAACTAAAACTAAAAAATATACAGTTTTAAGATCTGTACATGTTAATAAAGATTCAAGAGAACAATTTGAAATGAGAATACATAGAAGATTCATTGAAATTAAAGAATCAAACAATGATATTTTAACAGCTTTAAGCTCAATAAGCTTACCAGCAGGTGTTTCAATAGAAATAAAGCAATAGTGCTTTGATACAAGTTGGTAGGGCTTTAAGCTCTATCAACCAATATATTAAGGAGGAAAGAAATGATATTAGGTAAAAAAATTGGAATGACACAAATTTTTGAAAACGAAAAATTAATACCAGTTACTGTAATTGAAGCTGGACCAAACTTCGTAGTTCAAACTAAAACAGTAGAAAAAGAAGGTTACACTTCAATAACTTTAGCTTATGATGAAAAAAGAGAAAAATTAGTAAATAAACCAGAAATGGGTGTTTTCAAAAAAGCCGGAATCACAGCTAAAAAATTCTTAAAAGAATTTAAAGTAGAATCAGTTGAAGAATTTGCTTTAGGTCAAGAATTAAAAGTTGATGTATTAGAAGGTATTGAATTTGTTGATATTCAAGGAATCTCAAAAGGTAAAGGAACTGCTGGGGTTATGAAAAGACATAACTTTGGTGGAAATAGAGCTACACACGGGGTTTCAAGAAACCACAGACTTGGAGGATCAAATGCAGGAGGAGCTGCATCAAACTCAAATGTACCAAAAGGTAAGAAAATGGCTGGAAGATTAGGAAATGAAAATGTAACAGTTCAAAATCTAAGAGTTGTTAAGTTTGATGTAGAAAATAACTTACTATTAGTTAAAGGTGCAGTACCAGGTCCTAAAAATGGTTATTTAGTTATCAAGAAATCAGTAAAAAAATACTAATATAGAGAGAGGAGGCAAAGATGTCAGAATTTAATTTAAAAGTATATAATTTAAGTGGTGAAGAAAAAGGAATAGCTACTGTAAGTGGTGAAATCTTTGGATTAGAACCTAATAAATATGTAATGCATGAAGTATTAACAGCAGAACTTGCAGCATCACGTGCAGGAACTGCTTCAACAAAAACAAGAGGAGAAGTATCTGGAGGAGGAAGAAAACCTTTCAGACAAAAAGGAACAGGTCGTGCTAGACAAGGATCAACAAGAGCACCTCATATGGTAGGTGGAGGAGTTGTTCACGGACCAAAACCAAGAAATTATGATAAAAAAGTTAATAAAAAAGTTAGAAAATTAGCTTTAAAATCAGCATTAGCTGTTAGAATCCAAAATGGAGATGTAATTGTATTAGAAGACTACATGTTAGATACTCCTAAAACAAAAACATTTATTAATTTTACAGAAAAAGTTAATATGGTAGAAGATAAAAAATTATTTATAGTAAATGATTATTTAGAAGATGCTGATTGGAACTTATACTTATCAGTAAGAAATATAGAAAAAACTGAAATATTAGATCCAAGAGAATTATCAGTATATGCTTTATTAAAATTCAATAAAGTAATAATTACTAAAGAAGCTCTTGCAACTATCGAGGAGGTGCTTGGATAATGACAATTTTTGACGTAATCAAAAAACCTGTATTGAATACAGAAAAATCAAGAATTTTATTAAATTCAAATGAATATGTATTTATAGTAGATAGAAGAGCTAATAAATTACAAATAAAAGAAGCTGTAGAAAAATTATTCAATGTTAAAGTTTCAGGTGTTAATACTATTAACATGAAACCAACTACAGCTAGAGCTAGAATGACACTTTACAAAACACCAGCTTACAAAAAAGCTATTGTTAAATTAGTAGATGGTGAATCAATTAAAGCTTACGAAGTATAATAAATTAAGAAATGAACTGACCTTCTTTTTGGGGTCAGTTTATTTAAATTATATATTTTTTTAGGAGAGGTAAAATAATGAAGGAATCAAATTTTGATGGTGGTATTTTAGGATATTACGGAATTATTATTTTATGTGGATTATTATCTTTTTGTACACTATTTATTGGATTACCGTGGGCTATAGTTATATATCAAAAATGGGAAACAAAACATACTATTATTGATGGTAAAAGACTTATATTTGATGGAACAGGAATTCAATTATTTGGAAATTATATCAAATGGTGGTTTTTATCTTTAATTACATTTGGTATATATGGTTTATGGGTAAAAATTAAGATATTACAATGGATAGCAAAACATACACATTTTGAAGATTAAATTTAAATAAAAATATTAAATTATTAAAGCCTGCAAGAAGCAGGCTTTTTTTAATATACTCTAATGGAAATATATTTCCTTAATTAAATGGAAAAATTAGTAATTGAAAAAAAATAAAATGAGGGTATATTAATATTGAAAGGAAGAGGTTATGGAAAATGAACTTAGATTAATTTATAGAGTATTATTTGATGGTAGCTTTCATACATCTAGAGAACTATCAAATCATTTAAAAATGTCAGATAAGACTTGTAGAAAATATATAAAAGAATTATCTGAAATTTTAAAAAAACATAATATTAATATTGTTTCAAAAACTAGATTTGGATATAGATTAAGTGGAAATCTTTTAAAAGAAAATGAAATTTTTAGTTTAGATAATTCTAAAATACCCATAACTTCAGAAGAAAGACAAATATATCTTATTGATAGATTAACTTTAGAAGATGGATATATTAAATTAGAAGATATAGCTGAAAAAATATATATAAGTACGAAAACATTATCAAATGATATAAAGAAGATAGAAAATATAATTAAAACATATAATCTTGAATTTGAAAGAAAACCTTATTATGGATTAAAACTTGTAGGTGAAGAGTTAAATATTCGTAATTTTCTAATAGATATTTTAGAGAAAAGGCTTAATGAAAATAAGTTTTTTGATAAAAAGATTAAATATAGTATAAATGATATTGCTAAATATACCTACACCTTTCTTAAAGGGAAAAATGTTAAAATATCTGACATTTCTTTACAAAATTTAGTATCAGCTATATATGTAAGCTTTTATAGAATAGAATCAAATAAAAGAATAAAAAATATAGATATTGAAAAAAATGATTTGTTTTTAAGTAAAAGAGTTCATATTTTAGAATGTATGGAATGGATATATGAAAAATTGGGCTATAGTTTAAAATTAAATAGTAATGATTTAGACTATATCACCATACATTTTTTAACAAATGAAACTTTAACGTATAAGTTATTAAAAACAGAAGAAATTAATGAAGTAAATGATATTATACAAGAATTATTATACTACGTAAAACTCACTTTTAAAATTGACTTGTACAATGATGATGATTTATATAAAAACCTATATACACATATACTTGCATTATGTATAAGAATAAGATTTGGAATTAAAATTAAAAATCCTTTACTTGAAGATATTAAAAAAAATATGCCTCTTGAATACAATGTGGCTACATATGTTTGTAATTTGATATCTAAAAGGTTCTATAAAACAAGTTTATCTGATGCTGAAATTGGATTTATTGCAGTAATCTTACATATGAGTAAAGAAATTAATTTAAATATATCAAACAGGAAAAATATATTGATAGTTTGTCCAAGTGGAAGAGGAGTGTCAAAATTTTTAATTTATACTTATAGCAACCTATTTTATGAATACACTAATATTATCTCTTCTTGTGGAGTAAATGAATTATTAGATATGGACTTAGGAAATGTGGATATAATATTTTCATTAATTGACTTAGACATTAAAATAGATAAGCCAGTGTATAAGATAAATTACTTTTTAAATGATGAAGATATTTTAAAGATAAAAGGTATTTTAAAAGAAAATAATAATTATTTAAAAGAAATTATACCTAAATCACTTTTTAAGTATATAAATGATATAAAAAGTAAGGATGAGATTATAAAATTAATGTCTGATAAACTCATGAAAATACCTAATATGAATAATGATATTGAAGCTTTAATACATAAAAGGGAAAAACTTGGTATGACTGAAATTTCAAATGAGGTTGCAATACCACATCCAGTTGAAGTAATAGAAAAAGTAAATGTTATAGGAGTTTGTATTAGCAAAAATCCTATAAGGTGGATAAATAATGATGTAAATATAATTTTGTTTTTATGTTTAGATAATAAAAATAATAAGAATGAAAAGATATATGAAGCATTTACAAAAATAGTTGGAAATAAGGAGATAATAGATAATATTTTGCTAACACCAACTTATGATAATTTTATAAATATTTTGGAAAATATAGGAGGAAAATAGAAATGAGCTATGATGAATTAAGTGAATATGCTATGCAGATAATTGCAAATTCAGGAATGTCAAGATCAAGTTCTATGCAGGCAATACAATTTGCTAAAAAGGGTAATTTTGAAAAAGTTGAAGAATGTATGAAAGAGGCAGATAAATATTATTTAGAAGCACATGAAATTCAAACAAGTTTAATAGTTAAAGAAACTTCTAGTGAAGAAAAAATTATTTTAAATTTAATTATGGTACATGCACAAGATCATTTAACTATGGCACTACTTACTAAGGATTTGGCAAAGGAAATTATTGAATTGCATAAAAAATAGAAAGGATGATTAATATGTTAAAGATTTTATTAATTTGTACAGCAGGAATGTCTACAAGTTTTTTAGTAGAAAAAATGAAAAAAGAATCTGAAATGAGAAATTTAAAAACTGAAATTATTGCAATACCTGAGGCAAGCTCAGATGAGTTTGTAGGTAAAGTTGATGTAGTTTTACTTGGCCCACAAATTAAATATTTAGAAAATGATATTAAAGATAAATTTGGTAAAACACCAGTAGGTGTTATTAACATGATGGATTATGGAATGATGAAAGGTGATAAAGTTTTAGATTATTCACTATCAATGGTGGAAAAAAATTAAATATATAAGGAGAAACGCATGAAAAAATTTATGGATTTTATGGAAAATTATTTTGTTCCTATGGCAACAAAACTTTCTTCGCAAAAGCATTTAGTTGCTATTAGAGATTCATTTATTGCAATTTTACCAGTTACTATGGTTGGTTCTATTGCAGTATTACTTAATGTATTATTTAGAGATATTCCTAATGGATATGGATTTCCTAAAGTTGCAGAATTTTTATCACACCCTATTAAAATTAATGGTGTAGTGTGGTTTGGTTCACTTGCAATACTTTCTTTAGTATTCATTGTTGCATTAGGATATAATTTAGCTTCAGGGTATAAGGTAAATCTTCTTGCTGGTTCTTTAGTTGCACTTGCATCATTTATATTATTCTTACCACAGGAAGCAAAATTCATGACTGAAATAAATGGAACAATGCATGAAGTTTCATCATGGGGATTTTTAAACTTTAATCAGTACTTAGGTGCTACTGGTTTATTCCCTGCTATGATTATTGGATTTTTCTCAACAGTAATTTATAGTAAATTAATGATAAGAAAAATAACAATTAATTTACCAGATTCAGTACCACCAGCAGTTAATAAAGCATTTGCTTCTATAATACCTGGAGTAATAGCTATATATGCTTCAGCTACTTTATCATATTTTGTAACAACATTTACAGGACAATCATTAAATGATTTAATAGCTAGATATATTCAAACTCCATTATTAGGTCTTTCTCAAGGTGCATTTTCAGTAATATTACTTGCATTCTTAGTTCAACTTTTCTGGTTCTTTGGATTACATGGACATAATGTACTTGCTCCATTCCTTGATGGTATTTATCAACCTGCATTACTTGCTAATGCAGAACATATAGCTAAAGGTGGAACAGTTGATACTTTACCATACTTATGGACTAGAGGATCATTTGATGCTTATCTTCAAATGGGTGGTTCTGGAATTACTATAGCATTAATAATTGCAATTTTCTTATTCTCAAAAAGAGACGAACATAAAGCAGTTGCAAAACTTGGATTACCTATGGGAATTTTTAATATTAATGAACCAATGATTTTTGGTATGCCTATAGTTTTAAACCCACTATATTTAATTCCATTTTTGTCTGTTTCAACTATATGTGCAATCATTGCATATACAACAACAGTTTTAGGTATAATTCCACCAGTATTTGTTCAAGTTCCATGGATATTACCACCAGGTATTTATGCATTTTTTGCAACAGGTGGAAGTATAGCAGCAGCATTAGTTTCACTATTTAATGTATTTGTTGCATTTGTAATATGGACACCATTTGTTATTATAGCAAATAGAATAAAAGAAAATTAATATTAGGGGTGGATATCCACCCCAATTAAATAAAGGAGTAAGAAATGAAATCATGGCAACTATTTATAATCACTTTAGGTACTATAGCCATAGCAACATATCCTTTAAATAATCAATTAATTAATCTTCTAATGGGTTTAACATTGGTAGTTATAGGAGTAATATTTTTAATAAGAGGTAATAAAAAATGAGAATGGAACAGAAAATGAATGTATCTTCAAAAGAGTTTTATAATTTTTTAATTGAGAATATAAAAAATGAAATGAGAGTTACAGGAAAAATAAAAAAGGGAATGAAATTTAATGTAGAACTTAAAACTAAAACTAATCAAATAGCTAAAAGTACTGTAGAAATAATAAATTTAGTTGAAAATTCAAGATATACATTAAAATATATTTCAAGCTTAGGTGAAAATATTGTAGACTATCAAATTAATGAGTTAAATACAAATGAAATAGAGATAATATATGATGAAACATATATTACAGAATTTCGTATTAGAAAATATAATCATGTATTTATGGAAATTTTTTATTCTTTTTTCTTAAAAAGAAAGAAAAGAAAAATGTTAAAAGTAGTAGAAAATTATTTAATAAGCAAAAGAATGGAGGTTAAAAATGATTAAATTTCCAGAAAATTTTTATTGGGGTAGCTCTATAAGTGGAGAACAAAGTGAAGGAAGATTTAAAGGAGATGGGAAAGGTTTAACTACTTGGGATAAATTTTTTGAAATGGAACCATATAAGTTTCATAATGGTATAGGTCCTCAAATTACTTCAAGTATGTATAAATATTTTTTAGAAGATATTAAATTATTAAAAGCTACAGGGCATAATACTTTTAGAACTTCAATTTCTTGGGCAAGATTATTCCCAGATGGAGTTGGAGAAATTAATAAAGAAGCAGTTAAATTTTACAGGACCTATTTTTCTAGTTTAAAAGAAAATGAAATAGAGCCATTTGTAAATTTATCACATTTTGATATACCTCTTTCATTAGAAGAAAAATTTGGTGGATTTGCAAGTAAAGAAGTAGTTGATGCTTATGCTAGATATGCAAGAACTTGTTTTGAGTTATTTGGAGATATAGTTAAGACTTGGTTTACTTTTAATGAGCCTATAGTATCTGTAGAATGTGGCTATTTAAAACAATATCATTATCCGATGGAAGTTGCTCCTAAAAAAGCAGTACAGGTAGGGTATAATTTAGCGCTTGCTTCAGCTAAGGCAATTAAAGAGTTTAGAGAAATAATAAAAGATGGACAAATAGGAATAATATTAAATTTAACACCAGCTTATCCAAGAAGTAATCATCCAAGTGATTTAAAAGCAGCAAGGATAGCTGAATTATTTGCAAATAAAAGTTTTCTTGATACCTCTGTAAGAGGTAAATATGATTCTGAATTGATAGAACTAGTAAAAAAACATGATCTTTTACCAGAATATAGTAATGATGAATTAGAAATAATTAAAAATAATAAGGTGGATATATTAGGTATTAATTATTATCAACCATTAAGAGTTAAAGCAAGAGATTCTAAACCTAATGATGAAGCACCATTTATGCCAGAATATTATTATGAACATTTTATAATGCCTGGTAGAAGAATGAATCCTTATAGAGGTTGGGAAATCTATCCTAAAGGTTTGTATGATATAGCGTTAAATATAAAAGAAAATTATGGAAACATACCTTGGTTTGTTGCAGAAAATGGTATGGGAGTTGAAGGGGAAGAAAAGTATAAGATAGATAATATGATACATGATGATTATAGAATAGAGTTTTTTAAAGAACATTTAGAATGGTTACATAAAGGTATAAAAGAGGGATCAAATTGTAAAGGATATTTAGTTTGGACTGCAATAGATTGTTGGTCATGGTTAAATTCATATAAGAATAGATATGGTCTAATAGAACTTGATTTAAATACAAATAAGAGATATATAAAAAAATCAGGATACTGGTTTAATGAATTAAGTAAAAATAATGGATTTTGATATGGAAAATATTTCTATATAACAACTAAATATAGAATAAAAAAAAGTGGTTCTAGTAAAGTACATAAAAGTAGATATAATAAACTAAATTCTATGAATATACTTTTTGAGATAATAGATAATTTTAATATAAAATATAGTGAGAATCTTAATAAATTAAAATTTGTTGATGATGATGCAGAATATATGTTTAGTCATCTTGAAAATGATATATATAGGATTAGAAAACTATCTACTACTAGAAATGCTAATGTTATTTTTAGTATTAAATTGATTAAAGAACAGGAAGATAAAGATTTAAAAACTTTTATAGATGCTTTATAAATAAAAGTACCTAGATTTATGATTCTAGGTACTTTATTATATAATAGATACTCTATTAACCTTATTGTATTCATGATTTAGAGTATAACCTATTTGTTTTAATATAAGTTGTATGACATCAACTACAACTGAGTTTACTAATTGTTTATATGTTTGATTATTATTAGGATTTAATTTGAAATTATCAGGGGAGCCCGTTATTCTGGCACATTCTCTAGGGTGTAATCTTCTATTCCCTTTGGAGAATAAATTCTTTCTTATTGTCCACCTTTACCAACAGTTCCAACTTTTATTGTAGATGTAGAATTAAAATTAATATCAGCTTTTTCATTAAGAACTAAATCTTTGCGATTAACAATTAGATTGTCAACTTCTTTATCATTAAGTAGAAAATCTTAAATAAATCTATTTAACTTAAATGGTTTTGTAAATGTGAATATTTTTCTATCAACATTATTTTTAAAACATATCATATATATACGTTCACGGTTTTGAGGAATAACGTAATTAGTTGGATTAAGAACACTATATTGAAAGATATAACCTAGTTCAGTCATTGTTTTTTTACAATATTAAGTGTTTTTCTTCCATCATGCTTAGCAAAATTTTCAACATTATTTTCAAGAAATACTACCATAGGTTTCTTTTCCTTAATAATTCTTGCTACATCAAAAAATAAGGTTCCTCTACTATCCTAAAATCCTTTTTGTTTTCCACTTATAGAAAAAGCTTGACATGGAAATTCAGCACATAAAATATCATGATCTGGAATATTTTTTTCATTAACTTGAGGAATATCTCCAAAATTCATTCTATAAGTTTCTTGTGTATACTTAGCCCACTCGTTTGAATAAACACACTCTGCACCAAATGATTCTAAATCCACCAATTCTAGCAAATAAGTCTATAAATTTATATCCTTTTAATAATTTATCATCAACTTTAATCATATAAACCTCCACAGAATAGTATATTATTCTTATTATAGTATATATACTAAATTTTAATTGTAAATAGTTTTGTTAAAATAAGAAAATAGTGATATAAATAACATGAGAAAATTATTTTGTAAATAAATTTCACATTTAATTATTGACAAAATATTTTTTGGGGATATACTATAATCATATGCTTTAAAAAGTAAAAAGGAGATTAAAATGGTTAAAGGGAAGTATATGACCTGTTTATTTTTTTTAATATCTATTTTAGCAAATGCTAAAACAGTAGATGAAAAAATAAACGAAGATGTAGCAAATATAAATGAAATTGAATCTAAAATTAAATATGATAAGTCTTATCAAGATCCTAAAGATGAAGTTCATGTGGGAAATGATGAAAAAGCAAAGTTTGAATTTAATGAAGATTTTAAGATATCTAAAGATGCTAAAATATATTCAAAGGAAAAAGAAATCCCTAATAGTATAAAAGTTGTAAATAATGCAAATATTTCAATTGATAAAGGAACAGAACTTATTAAAATACCTGAAGATAAATATGGTTTAACAAGTTATTCAAATTTAATGTATATTGTAAATAATAAAAAAATTGAAAGTAATTTACAAGATATATATTTAAGCTCAAAATATGTATATTTTAAAAATTCAAAAAATGCAATTTTAAAAAATTCAGTGTCAGAAGATAAAAAATGGTATAACTCAAATTATATTTGGAGTGATGAATTAACAGTTTTAGATAATGCTGGGACAATTTATGGACATACTTTGTTACACAGTAGGATAAAGTTAAGTGTAATAAATAGGAAGACAGGAACAATAAATAATGCTTTATCTATGTTAGCACATGAAGGTGAATTAAATTTTAAAAATGAAGGAAAAATTATAGGTGAAAAAATTTATACAAAATATATGACAGAATCTATATTTGTAAATTCTGGTATGATAGATGTTAAGATGTTTGACTACAATCTTTCAGAATCTACTCAAAACAGTGAAGATAAAGGAACTTATTTTTTAAATACAAAAAGTGGTGTAATTAAATCAAAAGATATGTTTGTTACTGTAGAAAATTTAAATTTTCAAAATTTTGGTAATATAGAAGTTAAGGAAAGATTTGAGATTAGTACTGCATCTGGAAGAATAGATAATAATAATAGGATTAAAGGTAACATGGATATTACTCATTATGATTACTTAAAAAAAGTTTTAAAAGTTAATTTACAAAATGGGGTATTAGAAGGTGATTTAATCTTAAATAAAGAAAGTGATGGAAAAACAGTAGTTACAATAAAATCAATGGAAAATGTAACAGGAAATATGA
>NZ_LKKV01000078.1:0-1656 GCF_001902585.1 Streptobacillus notomytis
GCTATAGCTTCAGGTAATAAGACATTAGTTCTATCAGAGGGTGGAGCAGCATATGGATTTTCAGCCATTTCAGGAGGACAAAACTCTATAGCAATAGGAACAGATGTTTACTCTAATGTTGACTATGATTATGATAGTAAAGTAATGTTAGGTGGAAATCAAAGATCTGCTGAACTTAGATTATTTGGAGATTTAGCTAATTATGGAGAAGTAGGAAGTACAGAAGATAAAAGAGGTCTATATGGATTTGATTTAAATGGTGTTGCAAAAACTATCATAGGTCGTGCTGATGATCAACCTAGAGATAATATACCAGGAGCCCAAAAAGGAGAGTATTTAAAAAGTGGAGATTATTTTTCATATTATAAAAACTATATAGACGGTATAGAAAATGGATTAAATAATGCAAAGATAAAAAATACAAAGGAAGCAACAAATTCAATAAGAATAAAAACAGAAGAAAAAAACGGAGTAAAAGACATAGCTAAAAGCAGTGGAAAAAATGCTATAGTTATAGGAAGTAAATCAGGAGCCTTTGGAGACAATGCTATAGCATTAGGAAGAGGTTCATTTTCACTTAAAGAAAATTCTATATCTATAGGATCTTATTCATATACTAAAGATAAAAATTCAATAGCACTTGGAATAGCTTCAAGGGCTTTAGCAGAAGGATCAGTAACATTTGGAAATGGTGCTGGAGTAGATATAGATGGAAAGAACTCTATGGTATATGGACATGGATCAGTAGCCTATGCACCTAATTCAATAATACTGGGTATAAACTCACGTCTATGGGGAGGCAGTAGTGCTGGTGATTCTATCATAATAGGTAATGATGCTATTGTAACAGACTTAAAGGAAAATAATATTGTTAAAGAAGGTCATAATGGTAAATCAGTATTAGCATTAGGAAACAAAACAAGTGCGACATTAGATAATTCAGTAGCTTTAGGATATTTATCAGCTACAGATTATACACAGGATTACTTAGATAAACCAGGTTACACTGCAAAAGGTTCATATTCAATACCGAGTTCTGCTAAGGTAGGAGTAATATCGGTAGGTAAAAAGGGTTATGAAAGAAGAATAGTAAATGTAGCTAGTGGATATAGAGATTCAGATGCAGTAAATGTAGCTCAGCTTAGGACTCTTGAAGATAGATTAGATGGGGCAACAGAAGAAACTGATGATAAGGTTAGATATTTTTCAGTAAATACAGAAAATGATTTAAAGGAAATAGCAAGAAAGAAAATAGATTACAAAAATTATGTTAAATTAAAAACACAAATGCTGACTATAAAAGCTAGAAAAGAAAATGGAGAAACAATAAATGAAGAAAATGTTAAACCATTAAAAGCTAAATTAGATGAATTAGAAAAGAAAGATGTAAAAGATAAAGCGACTTCAATTAAAAAATTAGAAGATATGAATAATATGAAATATATGACTAATGGTAGCTTTGACATAGATAAATACATGGAAGATCTAGAAAAAGCAAAAGAAGAAGATTTATCAGAAAGCAGAATTGAAGGTGTATTAACAGATGAGGAAAAAACTAAATTAAGTTCAAATAACTATGCTAATGAGGGAGCAAAGGCTAAAAACTCTATAGCTATAGGATATGATGCAAGTACTAAAGAAAAAGATGCAGAAAAT